>WQUE01000283.1 GCA_009785885.1 Actinomycetes bacterium | reverse complement strand
CGGGTGGCCTGTTCGACGCTCGGTATCAAGCGCCTGCTGCAAGATCTCGACGGCGGCGACCTGGTCGATGACAGACGACCAATCGCGCCGCCTCCGGCCCGCCCCCGACAACCGACGCGCGGCGGTTACCGTGGTCAATCGTTCATCGACAAGCCGGATCGGAACGCCGATCACACGATCCAGTCTACCCGCAACTTTCCACATCGCCTCGGCTGCCGGGCCGCTCTCCCCCCGGAGAGACGTCGGCCACCCCAGCACGACCTCGATCGCCCCATACTCGGCGGCCAAGACCGCGAGCCGCTCCGGGGCCTGCGGACCTTGGGGGATCGTCTCCACGGGATACGCCAACACGCCGTCCGCGTCGCACGCCGCGACGCCGATCCGGGCCTGGCCCCAGTCCACGCCGAGCCGTACGCCCCGGCGCCACGCGGTCACGGCCGCCTGGGACGCGCCGGCGCGCTCACTGCCCTCCATGCACCAGCGCATCCTCGATGGCCGCGAGCGCCGCCGGGGCCGCAGCGCCGTCGTTCCCGCCGCCCTGGGCCAGGTCGTCGCGGCCGCCGCCCTTCCCACCGAGGCGCGCTGCGGCCACCCGCACAAGGGCGCCGGCCTTCACACCTTTGTCGCGCCCGGCGGGCGTCGTCGCGACGACGACGGTCGGCTTGTCGTCCGGGCCGCCGATGAGGGCCACCGCCCCCGCACGCCGCCCGAGGCCGTCGCGGAGCCGTGCCGCAAGCGTCCGCAGGTCGTCCATCGAGGTCCCGGCAAGGCGTTCCGCGATGAGGGCCACCCCGGAGACGTCACGCGCGCCCGCCAGCAGGGTGTCCGCCCGGGCCAGCACCTGCGCCGTCCGGGCGGCCTCGACCTTCTTCTCGGCCGACTTCAGGTCGGCCAGCAGACCGGATACCCGGTCGACGAGTTGGTCGGAGGGCACCTTGAGGAGTCCGGTGAGCTGTTCGACCAGCGTTCGCTCCGCGCTGAGGTGATGGAAGGCGTCCGTGCTGACCAGCGCCTCGACGCGTCGCGCCCCGGACCCGACGGATTGCTCCGAGAGCAGCGTCAGCATGCCGATCTGGCCCGTACCCAGCACGTGCGTACCCCCGCACAGCTCGCGCGACCACGCCCCACCCATCTCGACGACGCGCACAATCGGGGGGTACTTCTCGCCGAAAAGGCTCATCGCCCCGAGCGCCTGGGCCTCCTCCAGCCTCATGCTCGTGGCGCTCACGCCCAGGTCGTCCGTGATCGCCAGGTTGCAGCGCTCCTCGATCTCGCGCTTCAGCGCGTCCGACATGGCCTGCTGACCGGTGTAGTCGAAGCGCAGGTAGCCGGGCTTGTTGAAGGAGCCCGCCTGCGTGGCCGTCGGTCCCACCAACTCGCGCAGTGCCGCGTGGAGCAGGTGTGTCGCCGAGTGCGCCTGGCACGCGCCGCGTCGGTGGAACGCGTCCACCTCCGCGCTGACCGTCTCGCCGACCGCGATGGGCGCGGCCAAGGTGACGGTGTGCACCACCAGGCCGGGGATCGGGCGCTGGACGTCACTCACCTCGTGACGGCCGGCTTCACCCACGAGCACGCCCGCGTCCGCGTCCTGGCCGCCCGACTCGGCGTAGAACGGCGTGACCTCCAGGACCACCTCGGCGGTGCTGCCCGCCTCCGCCTTCGCCACGGCCTGCCCGCCGACGACGAGGCCCCGCACGCGAGTCGGCACCACCAGGTCGGTGTAGCCGAGGAACGGCGTCTCTCCGGCCTCGCGTAGTTCGCGGTAGGCCTCGACGGCGACGGTGCCGCCCTTCTTCGCGCGGGCGTCCGCCTTGGCCCGGTTCTTCTGCTCCGCCATCAGTTCGGTGAACCGGTCCCGGTCCACCTCCAGGCCCTGCTCGGAGGCCATCTCCAGCGTCAGGTCGATCGGGAAACCGTACGTGTCGTGCAACTGGAACGCCTCATCCCCCGAGAGCACGGCCACTCCCGCCGTCTTCGTCTGCGCCACGGCGAGATCGAAGATCGCGGTGCCCTCGCGCAGCGTGCGTCCGAACGCCTCCTCCTCGGCGGCGGCGATCGTCTTCACCCGCTCCCATTGCGTCTCAACCTCGGGGAACGACTCCGCCATGAGGCCCCGGCTGACGTCGAGCAGGTCCACGAGCACCGGGGCGTCGACACCCAGCAGGCGCATCGACCGGATCGAGCGCCGCAGCAACCGCCGCAGCACGTAGCCGCGCGCCTCGTTGCCCGGTGCGACACCGTCCGTCATCAGCATCAACCCTGAGCGGATGTGATCGGCCACGACGCGCAGCCGGACGTCATCGCCGTGGTCGGCGCCGTAGGCCCGCCCCGAGATCGCACTGGCGCGTTCGATCACCGGGAAGACCTGGTCGATCTCGTACATGTTGTCCTTGGCCTGCAGCAGGTACGCCGTGCGCTCGACGCCCATCCCGGTGTCGATGCCCGGCGCCGGTAGCGGGCGGGCGATGTCGAAGTCGTCCTTGGCGCGCACGGCCGACAGCTCCTCGGTCTGGAACACCAGGTTCCAGATCTCCAGGAACCGGTCCTCGTCCACGACCGGGCCGCCCTCGGGACCGAACTGGGGACCCCGGTCGATGTAGATCTCCGAGCAGGGGCCGCCCGGGCCCGGCACGCCCATGCTCCAGTAGTTGTCCTTGAGGCTGCGCCCCTGGATGTGGTCGTCGGGTACGCCGACCGACCGCCACAGCGCGGCCGCCTCCGTGTCGCCGTCGGGATAGTCGGGGTGGAAGCCGGGCCCCAACACGGTCACCCAGACGCTGGCCGGGTGGAAGCCGTAGCCGCCGTGCTCCTGCTCCGTCGTGACCAGTTCCCAGGCCCACTCGATGGCTTCCTTCTTGAAGTAGTCCCCGAAGCTGAAGTTCCCGTTCATCAGGAAGAACGTGCCGTGGCGCGTGGTCTTCCCCACCTCCTCGATGTCGAGGGTCCGCAGGCACTTCTGGACGCTCGCCGCCCGCCTGTACGGCGCCGGCTCCGCCCCGGTGAAGTACGGCTTGAACGGCACCATCCCGGCGTTCACGAACAGCAGCGTCGGGTCGGCGTACAGCAGGGGGGCGCTCGGGACGGCCACGTGGCCCTTGCCCTCGAAGAAGCGCACGAAACGGCTGCCGACCTCGGCTGTTCTCATTGGTTCCTCCACGACCTGGCACGACCCTGCCGGCACCGGTCCGGCAGCAGAATTACCCCCACACCCTACCCTGGGCGGCTGGCCGGACGCGGCGGCGGCTCCGCGGCACGATCGCGACGCTCCCGCGGGCGGGACCGGATCATCCGCGCGTCCCCACCAGGGCTGACCCGGTTCAGACGCACGTCCCTGTACATTGGGGTTGCGGATGTCGACTGAGAGGATTCCGGATGGCGCTGCGGGCAGACCCACCGCCGACGGAGCCCACGCGGGGCCCCGTGAACCTGCGGCGTGCGAGTTGGGCGTACGGGACGCGCCTCCTTCTGCGTCAGATCGGCGCGCACCAGATCACGGACATGGCGGCGACGATGACGTATTACCTCGTCTTGTCCGTCTTTCCCCTGCTGCTCGTCCTCGTGTCGCTGTTCACCCTGCTCGGCAACGCCGACACGATGGTGCCGGCGATCGAGCGGACCCTCGGTTCCGTCCTGCCGGCCGAGGTCATGACCTACTTCCGGCCGTTCATCGAGGGCTTCCTGACGAGCCAGGGCGCGGGCCTCGCGCTGGTCGTCGGCCTGGTCGTGGCCCTGTGGTCGGCGTCCAACTACATCGGGGCCTTCGGTCGGGCCATGAACCGGGTCTACGACGTCGCCGAGGGACGCTCGCCGGTGCGCCGGCGCGCCGTGCAGATCGGCCTCACCGTCGTGCTGGCGGGTGCGATCACCTTGCTCGTCGCCGCGCTGGTGATCAGCGAGTCGGTCGCGAGCTGGCTCAGCCACCAGTTGGGCCTCGGCCAGCGTCTCGTCGACGTGTGGACGGCCCTGCGCCTGCCGGTGATCGGCGTGCTGGGTGTGGTTCTGCTGGCCCTCATGTACTACCTGGCGCCGAACGTCCGCCGTCCGCCTCGGCGGTTGTGGTCGCCCGGGGCGTTGCTCGCGGTGCTGCTGTCCGTGCTGATCGGCTGGGGGTTCGGCATCTACCTGAGTGCGCTGAACGGCGCCGACAACTACACGCGCACGTACGGGACACTCGCCGGCATCGTCATCGTGCTGTTCCTGGCGTGGCTCGTCAACGTGATGATCCTGCTCGGGGCCGAGGTGGACGCCGTCCTGGAGCGCGTCATCGAGTTGCGCAGCGGCCTCGACGCCCGCGAGCGACTGTTGTTGCCGCCACGCGACGGCAGCCAGGCCCGGCGCGCCCGCACAGCCCGGACCAATCTTGGGGAGCGCGCGGAGCAGCTGCGCCTCGCCGCGGTGGATAGTGGTGCGGAACCCTCCCGCTGGTACGCCACCCATGCCCTGGCCCCCGACGAGCCGGTGGGCGAGGCCCCCGATGCCGAGCCGCTGTGGCGGCGCATGACGGGGCGACTCCGCCGGGTTCAGGCGGACGAGCCTCCGCCCGCTCCCTGAGCGCGCCGGTCCGGGCCCCGGAGCAGGGCGTCGATCGCGGCCAGCCGCTCGGCCATGCCGGCTTCCGCGCCATGGTCGCTCGGCCGGTAGTACTCGCGGTCCGCCAGGTCGTCCGGCAGGTACTGCTGCGGCGCGACACCGTGCGGCCAGTCGTGGGCGTAGCGGTAGCCGACGCCGTGCCCGTAGCGCCCGGCCGTTGCGTAGTGGGCGTCGCGGAGGTGCGGCGGCACCAGGCCGATCCGTCCGGCGCGGACGTCGGCGATGGCCTCGTCGATGGCCGTGACCACCGCGTTCGACTTCGGGGCGGTCGCCGCGGCGATCGTCGCGTGGGCCAGGGATAGCCGGCCCTCGGGCAAGCCGATGAGTTGCACGGCCTGCGCGGCGGCGACGGCGGTCTGGAGCACGCCGGGAGCGGCGAGCCCGATGTCCTCGCTGGCGAGGATGATGAGCCGCCGGGCGATGAACCGGGGATCTTCCCCCGCCTCCAGCATCCGTGCCAGGTAGTGCAGCGCGGCGTCCACATCCGAGCCGCGCACGCTCTTGATGAACGCGCTGATCACGTCGTAGTGCTGGTCGCCGGCCTTGTCGTAGCGGACGGCGGCGCGATCGACGGCCCGCTCGACGGACGACGAGTCGATCACCGTGGACCCGAGCGCCGCGGCGGCGGCCGCCGCCTCCTCCAGATAGGTCAGGACCCGCCGGGCGTCACCGCCGGCGAAGGCGAGCAGGGTACCGCGTGCCTCGTCTTCCAGCGTGAAGGACTGGCCCAGCCCGCGCTCGTCGGCCAAGGCCCGTTCGATCAGCACGATCAGGTCGCCCTCGGTGAGCGGTTTCAGCGTCAGCAACAACGAGCGCGAGAGCAGCGGCGCGATCACCGAGAACGAGGGGTTCTCGGTCGTGGCGGCAATGAGCGTCACGAGGCGGTTCTCGACGGCGGGCAGCAGCACGTCCTGTTGGGCCTTGTTGAAGCGGTGCACCTCGTCCACGAACAGTACGGTGGGGCGACCGCGGGCCAGTTCGGCCTTGGCCTCCTCGATGGCGGCCCGGACGTCGCGCACCCCGGCGGTCACCGCCGACAGTTCGACGAACCGTCGGTTCGTGGCACGGGACACGACGGCCGCGATGGTGGTCTTGCCGACGCCGGGCGGGCCCCAGAGGAACACGGACATGGCCGACTGCCCCGCCACCAGGCGTCGCAGCGGGGAACCCGGTCCGAGCAGGTGCTGCTGGCCCACGATCTCGTCGAGCGTCCGGGGACGCAGGCGCACGGCCAGGGGTGCCTGGTCGCCGGCATTGCCGAGCGATCCGATCGCCGGGACGACCGGCTCCGCGCCCCCACCGAACAGGTCCTCGTCCACGGGTCAAGCCTAGCGGTTGCTTGACGTGCGACAACGATCGGTCTATCGTTATATCGGTATCTCACGGAAAGGAGACCCCCATGAGAGACGACCACAACACCTTCGACCATCCTCCCTTCGCCCGTCCCTTCGGGCGTGGACGGCGCGCGTTCGGCCTCGGCCTGGGCCCGGAAGGCCCCCTCGCCTACGGCCTGCGCGGGTCGGCCCGCCGGGCGCGACGCGGCGCGGTCCGCGCCAGCATCCTGGCGCTGCTCGCCGAGCAGCCCCTCAACGGCTACCAGATCATGAACGAGTTGTCCGAACGGACCCAGGGCGCCTGGCAGGTCAGCCCGGGCGCGGTCTACCCCTGCCTGGCCCAGCTCGCCGACGAGGGCCTGATCGAACCGACCGACGGCGAGCGGCGCATCACGTACCGGCTCACCACCGCCGGGCAGGCGGCGGCGGCCGAGGCGGGCCCGGAACCCTGGGCCGGCCGGTCCTACGCGGGTCGCGACGACACCGCCGTCCGGGCCCTGTGGGACGAGATCCGGCAGCTGCTCGCGGCGCTGAACCTGGCCGGCAGCCAGGCGACACCCGACCAACTGATCCGCCTGCGGGATGACGTGGCGGCGTTGCGTCGCCACGTCCTCGGCCTGCTCGCGACCCCGCCCGCCGACCAGTAGACCCGCCGTGCCCCGAGTCGAGGGACTGCGGGGGCGGGCACCACGGGTCCGCCATGCGACACAGATAGCGTGTTCGCCCGCGGCGTGACACAATCGAGGTATGAATACCCCCGTTCATTGTTGGCCGCTGGCACACGAGCGGCATCAGGCCCCTTCGACGTGGCCACCTTCCCCGATGAACCCAGCCGTTCATCCCGCGCCGCTTCGGCGGTGCCCCGGGCTCGCCCCTGCAAAGGGTGATCCCCGATGAGTGCCCTTGCGTCCTTGTCGACGCTCTGTTTCGAGGACGCGTGCCTGCGCCTGGATGCGGAAAGCCGCGCCCTCGCCGATGCCCTGGCCCGTTCGATTCCCGATCTGGCCGGCGCCTCGTGGCATCACGAGAAGCTCCGGGTCCACGTGGAGCCCGCCCAGGACGACGGGCGCCGCGCACGCTCGGCGATCGGCCCACGCCACAAGGCCGACGCCCGCCTGTGCCCGAAGGACGCCGAGTCGGCCTGGACCTTGTTCCAGACGTTCGCGGCGGCACACGGCCTTCGGGCCGTGCGTCACCACGAGGCCGAGGACAGCCGGCGCACGTACTACTTCCAGGGCATCGGCATCGACACCGGGGATGAGGTGCGCTGCCTGATCTACCTGCCCGGCTCTCCCGAGTCGCCGCACCTGAGCATCGGCGTGTTCGTCGGGCCCCGTTTCCGCCGGGAGGCGCTGGCCGAGGACGAATCCCCGCTGGCACCCCGCACGGTCGGCAAGCTGATCGGCGTCGGCTAGAAGCCCTACGCCGTTCTCTCCCCCGCTACGCTCCTCCGGCAACGCCGTGGGGACCCCGGGATCCGTCAGAACTCGGCTCATTCATGAGAGTCCGAGCAACCGAGTGGCTCTAGGTCGACTTGACCGCCGCCTTGGCCGGCGCGACCGGGGCGTCGACCCCGGCTTCGCGACGCTGCTGCGCCGTGATGCCCGTCGGTGCGCCCGTCAGCGGGTCGTAGCCGGCCCCGATCTTCGGGAACGCGATCACGTCGCGGATCGAGTCCGCTCCCGTCAGCAGCATGAGGATGCGGTCCCAGCCGAGCGCGATGCCGCCGTGCGGCGGGGCGCCGTACTGGAACGCGTCGAGCAGGAAGCCGAACTTCTCCCGCGCCTCCTCGGCCGACAGCCCCATCATCGCGAACACGCGCTCCTGCACGTCGCGGCGGTGGATACGGATCGAGCCGCCACCGAGTTCGTTGCCGTTGCACACGATGTCGTAGGCGTACGCCAGCGCGCCACCCGGGTCGGTGTCGAACGTGTCCACGCACTCGGGCTTCGGCGATGTGAACGCGTGGTGCACGGCCGTCCAGGCACCGGCGCCGACCGCCACGTCGCCCTCCGCGATCGCCTCGGACGTGAGCTTGAACAGGGGCGCGTCCACCACCCACAGGAAGTTCCACGCCGACTCGTCGATCAGGCCGCAGCGGCGTCCGATCTCCAGGCGAGCGGCGCCGAGCAGCTCCTGGGACGGCGTGCGGGCCCCCGCGGCGAAGAAGACCGCATCGCCCGGGGCGGCGCCGGCCGCCGCGACGAGTCCAGAACGCTCGTCGTCGCTCAGATTCTTGGCGACGGGACCGCCCAGGGTGCCGTCGGCGTCCACCGTGACGTACGCCAGGCCCTTGGCGCCACGCTGGCGCGCCCACTCCTGCCACGCGTCGAACTGGCGCCGCGGCAAGCTCGCCCCGCCCGGCATGACGACGCACCCGACGTACGGCGCCTGGAACACGCGGAACGGCGTGTCGGCGAAGTACGCGGTCAGCTCGGTCAGCTCGTTCCCGAACCGCAGGTCGGGTTTGTCGGAGCCGAACCGGTCCATCGCGTCGTGCCACGTCATCCGCGGCAGCGGGAGCGGCAGGTCGTAGCCGATCAGCGCCCAGATGGCCTGGACGACCTCCTCGGTGACCGCGAGCACGTCGTCCTGGTCGACGAAGCTCATCTCGACGTCCAGCTGGGTGAACTCGGGCTGCCGGTCGGCCCGGAAGTCCTCGTCGCGGTAGCAGCGGGCGATCTGGTAGTACCGGTCCATCCCGGCGACCATGAGCAGCTGCTTGAACAGCTGCGGGCTCTGCGGCAGCGCGTACCAGTTGCCGGGGCTGAGCCGCGCGGGCACCAGGAAGTCGCGCGCGCCCTCGGGCGTCGACCGGGTCAGCGTCGGCGTCTCGATCTCGACGAACCCGTGCGCGTCCAGGACGCGCCGCGCGGCCTGGCTGACCTTCGCCCGCAGCTTCAGGCCATTGCCCTGGGACGGACGGCGCAGGTCGAGGTAGCGATAGCGGAAGCGGGCGTCCTCGCCGACGGTGGCGCGGTCGTCGACCGGGAACGGCAACGGGGCGGCCGGGTTGAGCACGGTCAGTGCCGCCACGACGATCTCGACCTCGCCGGTCGGCATGAGCGGGTTGATCGTGTCCTCCGAGCGGGCCTCGACGATGCCCCTGACCTGCACGCAGAACTCGTTGCGCAGCTTGTGGGCGCCGAGGGTCTCGACCAGGTGCTCGCGGAACACGCACTGGGTGATCCCGGACGTGTCCCGCACGTCGATGAACACCACGCCGCCGTGGTCGCGCCGGGCGTCCACCCAGCCGGCGAGGGTCACCTCCGCCCCGATGTCAGCCTTACCCAGCTCTCCGGCCAGCCTCGTGCGCAACATGTACGGCCCCTTTCGCCTTGTCCTGCCCCGCGTAGACGGCGCGGCGCAACGCACGCCAGTGTACCGTGCCGCGCGAGGCCGACTTAGGCGCGGCTGCCACACAACCTCAGGCGCGGAACTCGTCCAGGGCCTTGGCGGCCTGGTCACGCCACAGGGAGTACGTCTTGATCGACTCGCGCAGCATCGAAGCACGCTTGCCGTCGCCCTTGGCCTCGGCCGTGTCGGCTTGCTTGGCGAGCTTGTCGATCTGCGCCGTGAACATGTCGACGGTGTCCTGGGCACGCCGGCGGGCCTGCGGGTCGCTGCGGCGCCACTGCTCCTCTTCCGCGCTGCGAATCTGATCCTCGATGGAGCGCAGACGCGAATCCAGCGAGTGGATCGCCGAGCGGGGCACCATGCCGAACTGGTTGTACTTGATCAGCATCTCGCGCAGACCCGTGCGGGCCGCCTGGACATCGGTGACGGGCAGCAGCGTGCGCTCCGCCTCCTCCAGCAGCGCCTCCTTGCCGGCCAGGTTCGCCTTGAACTGGTTGTCCTGCTCGGCGTGGGCGGCGGTACGGGCATCGAAGAAACGGTCCTGCAACCCCCGGAACTTGCGCCACAACGCCTCGTCGGACGCATGATCGGCCGGGCCGACCGCCTTCCAGCGCGTCATCAGGTCACGGAACGCCGCCGACGTCCCACCCCAGTCCGTCGAATCCGCCAGGGCCTCGGCCTCGGCGATGATCGCCTCCTTGGCCGACTTCGCCGACTCGTTCTGCTCGCTCCACTCCGCGAACTGCGCCTTGCGACGGCGCGTGTACGTCGTGCGGGCCGCGCTGAACTGGTGCCACAACTCGTCGTCGGTGGACTTGTTGATGCGCGGCAGCGCCTTCCAGCGGTCGAGGAGCACGCGGAACCGGTTGACGCCGCCGCGCCAGTCCGTGCCGGCGGCCAGCTGCTCGGCCTCGGCCACCATGGCCTCCTTGGCGGCCCGGGCCTCCTCGACCAGCCGCGCCCGTTCGGCCTTGCGTGCCTCCGACTGCTCGTCCACCATGGGGACCAGCGCGTCCAGTTCCGCGACGAGCCCCTCCAGGTCGCCCACCGCGTTGGCCGTCGGGATGGTCTTCTTGAGGTTCGCGATGGCCTTGCGCCCCTCCTCGGGACTCAGCGCACCCGCGCCGATCCGTTGGACCAGCAGCGACACCTCGCCCTGCAGCCCCTCGAAGCGGCGCACAAAGAACGCCATCGCCTCGTCTGGTCCGACGTCGGAAACCTGACCCACCTGACGCTCCCCCTCGGACGTACGTACGAAGACGGTGCCATCAGGCTCGACGCGGCCGAAAGCGGCCGGACCGGCTGCATCACTCATGCTCCTATCTTGCCCGATAAACTGGCGAACGTGTTCATCGCGTCATTTCAGGTCGGCCCGTGGCAGACGAACTGTTACGTTCTCCGGGCCGACGACAGCCCGGATGCCATCGTCGTCGACCCCGGGGTCGATGCCCAGGCACCGGTCATCCATATGCTTGCCGACAAGGGGTGGGGTCTCGCGGGGGTGCTCGCGACCCACGGTCATGTCGACCACATCGGCGACGCCGCACGCCTCGCAAACCGGTTCGGCGCGCCGCTGTGGATGCACGGCGCCGACGACTACATGCTGACCCGTCCCTCGGCCGGCCTCGGTACCCAGTGGGCGCCGTACCTGGCCGACCTGCTCGGCGAGGACGCGCTGCCTGCCCCGGAGCACCGCGTGGACCTGGCGGACGGGGGTGGGATCGAGGCGGCCGGCCTGCGCCTGTCGATCACGCCCGCACCGGGGCACACGCCCGGATCCGTGCTGGCGCGGCTGGACGACGACGCCGGCCCGCTGATCCTGTGCGGCGACGTGGTGTTCGCCGGCTCGATCGGGCGGACCGACCTGCCCGGCGGCGATTCCCGGGTCATGCTCGCGACGCTGCGCGACGTCGTCTCCTTCCTACCCGGCGACGCCCGGCTGCTACCGGGGCACGGACCGGCCACGACCATGGCCCGCGAGCGGGCCGTCAACCCATACCTGCAACGTGACGTCCTGGAGGGTTCATCGCTGTGAGCAACCGCATCGCCCCGTTGTCGGGCTATCCCGAGTACACACCGGCCGGCCGGATCGTCGAGCAGCGGGTTGTCGACATGCTGCGCGAGACGTTCGAGCTGCACGGCTTCGCCCCGATCCAGACCCGCGCCGTCGAGCCGCTGGACCAGCTGGCCCGCAAGGGCGAGATCACGAAGGAGGTGTACGTCGTCCGGCGGCTCCACGCCGCCGAGGACGCCACGGACGAGCTGGGTCTGCACTACGACCTGACCGTCCCGTTCGCGCGCTACGTCCTGGAGAACGCGGGGCGGCTCGCGTTCCCGTTCCGCCGCTACCAGATCCAGCCCTGCTGGCGGGGCGAGCGGCCCCAGGAGGGCCGCTATCGCGAGTTCTGGCAGGCGGACATCGACATCGTCGGGCAGGGCGCGCTGGCGCCGCACCACGACGCCGAGGTGGTGCTGGTGATGCTGGAGGTGCTCGAGCGCCTGCACGACGACCTGGGACTGCCGAGTGTCGTGATGCACGCCAACAACCGCTTGCTCGCCCAGGGGTTCTACGGGGACCTCGGCGTGGCCGATCCCCTCGCCGTGATCCAGGCGGTCGACAAGCTGCCCAAGATCGGGCCGGACGGGGTCTCGGCGATGCTCGCGGCGCTGGGCCTGTCGGCCGGTCAGATCGACGCCGTCCTGGCGTTGGCCTCGATCGCGACGCCCGACGAGGCGTTCATCGAGCGGGTCCGGGCGTTGGGCGTGTCCAACGAAACGCTGGAGACCGGACTACACGAACTGGCCGGGCTGATGGAGCGTGTCGCGGCGCGCTTCCCGGGGCGCATCGTGGCCGATCTCGCCATCGCGCGTGGCCTGGACTACTACACCGGCAGCGTCTTCGAGGTCGTCATGCCGGACTACCCCAGCCTGGGGACGATCGCGGCCGGCGGCCGCTACGACTCGCTGGCGAGCGACGGGCGGCAGACGTACCCAGGTGTGGGCATCTCGTTCGGCATCACGCGCGTGCTCGCCCCGCTCATCGCCAAGGGCACGCTCGGCGCGACCCGGCCCGTGCCGTCGGCCGTGCTCGTGGCCGTCGACGCCGAGGAGACGCGCGGCACCGCCGACGGCGTGGCCGCCGCCCTGCGCGCCCGGGGTGTGGCGTGCGAGGTGTCACCGAACGCGGCCGCGTACGGCAAGCAAATCCGGGTCGCCGACCGGCGCGGCATCCCGTTCGTCTGGTTCGGCGGGCAAAGCGGCCAGGTGAAGGACATCCGCTCCGGTGCGCAGGTCGACGCGGATGCCGCGACCTGGGAGCCCCCCGCGGGGGACGCCCGTCCCCGCGTGGTGGTGGCCTGACGCCAACGGCGCGATCCGCTAGGCTTGGCGCCATGGACCGCCCTGCGACAAGCCGGGACATCGCGACCGGTGAGGTCGGCCTGCGCGAGTTCGCCCTGGAGGACGCCGATGCCGTGCTGGCGATCCTCCTGGCCGCCGAGGACTACATGCTCGCGGCAACAGGGTACTTCCCGGAGGGTGGCGACCTGCAGAGCCTCTTCTACGCCCTGCCCGACGGTGCGAGCCTGGACGCCAAGCGGCTGCTCGTCATCACCTCGGGTGAGGCGGTGGTGGGGGTGTGCGACGCGCTCGTGGGCTGGCCCGCGCCGGACGTGCTCACCACGGGCCTGTTCATGGTGGGCCCCGGACAGGCGCGCCGCGGCATCGCGACGCGGGCGGCCGCGATCGGCCTCGGCCTCGCCCGGGACGGCGGATTCCGGTCGGTCCGCGCCTCCTGCCCGCGCGACTGGGAACCGGGGCAGGCCTTCCTGGCCAGGCTGGGTTTCACCCGCGCAACCCTGGACAGGCCGACGACAACGAACTACGCCGTCCCTCCCCGCACGCCTGCGGTGGACGCCTGGACCCTCGTGTTGCCGCCCGGCGAGCCCTGATCAGGTACGCACGCGGAACGCGTCGTACACGCCCGGCAGCTTGCGCACCTGCGAAATGACGTGCTGCAGGTGCTTCGGGTCGAACGCCTCGAAGGTCAACTTCATGCGAGCGATGCGGGTCTTGCTGGTGTTCATGGTCGCGCTCACGATGTTCACGCGCAACTCGGCCAGGCAGCGCGTCACCTCCAACAGGAGGCCCGGCCGGTCGAGCGCCTCGATCTGTACCGACACGAGGTACCCGGCGGCGCGGCTCGCCGCGGTCGGCGACCACTCGACCTTGACGAGGCGCTCCGGCTGAGCCAGCAGGCTCTTCGCGTTCGTGCAGTCGAGTCGGTGCACCGACACACCGTTCTCCCGCGTGATGAAACCCAGGATCTCGTCCCCGGGCATCGGCGTGCAGCAGCGGGCCAGCTTCACCCACATGCCCGTGCCGCCGTCCACGACGACACCCGCGTCGCCGCGCTGGCGGCGCAGCACCTCCCGGGCCAGCTGCGGGGAGTCCTCCAGGTTTTCGTGGACGGCCTCCTCCAGGCCGCCCTCGGTCGCGACGAGCCGTTGCACGACGCCCGGCGCGCCGAGCGCCCCCTCGCCGAGGGCCGCGTACAGCGAGTTCACGTCGGCCAGCTTGTAGCCGTCGGCGACGGCCGTCAGGTGTTCCAGCGTCAACAGCCGCTGCAGCGGCAGGCCCGTCTTGCGCAGTTGCCGCGCGAGCGCGTCCTTGCCCGCCTCGATGGCCTCCTCGCGGCGTTCCTTCGTGAAGTAGCCGCGGATCTTCTGCTTCGCGCGCGGACTGGCGACGAAGCCGAGCCAGTCGCGGCTGGGACCGGCGTTCTCGGCCTTGCTCGTGAGGATCTCGACCTGGTCGCCGTTGGTGAGCTTCGACTCCAGCGGCACCATCCGCCCGTTCACGCGGGCGCCGATGCAGTGGTGGCCGACCTCCGTGTGGATGGCGTAGGCCAGGTCCACCGGCGTCGCCCCCGTCGGCAGCGCCATCACGTCGCCCTTCGGCGTGAAGACGTACACCTCCGCGGAGTTGATCTCGTAGCGCAACGAGTCGAGGAACTCCCCCGGATCGTCCGACTCGCGCGTCCACGCGGTGAGCTGGTGCACCCACGCGAGCTCGAGGGCCGGGTCGGCGGCCCCGGTCGTTGCGTTCGGGTTCTGCTTGTACTTCCAGTGCGCGGCAACGCCGTACTCCGCCCGGCGGTGCATGTCGTTGGTACGGATCTGCAGTTCGACGGGACGCCCGCCGGGGCCGAGCACCGTCGTGTGCAGCGACTGGTACATGTTGTACTTCGGCAGGGCGATGTAGTCCTTGAACCGGCCCGGTAGCGGCGTCCAGCGCGCGTGCATCACGCCGAGCGCGGCGTAGCAGTCGCGCGGCGTCGCCACGAGGATGCGCAGGCCCACGAGGTCGTAGATGTCCTTGAACTCGCGGCCGCGCACGACCATCTTCTGGTAGATCGAGTAGTAGTGCTTCGGACGGCCGTAGACGGTCGCCTTGATGCCCGCCTTCGCCAGGTCGGCGTTGACCTGTTCGACGACGATCGACAGTTGCCGCTCCCGCTCCGGGGCCGCCTGCGCGACCAGGCTCACGATCTCGTCGTAGATCTTCGCCTGGGTCGTCGCGAACGCCAGATCCTCCAGTTCCCACTTGATGGCGTTCATGCCGAGGCGATGTGCCAGCGGGGCGAAGATCTCCAGGGTCTCCCGGGCGATGCGCTGCTGCTTGTCGGGCTGCAGATAGCCGATCGTGCGCATGTTGTGCAGCCGGTCGGCCAGCTTGATCACGAGCACGCGAATGTCGCGGCTCATCGCCAGGACCATCTTCCGGATCGTCTCCGCCTTGGCCGAATCGCCGTACTGGATCTTGTCGAGCTTCGTCACGCCGTCGACGAGCAGCGCGATCTCGTCGCCGAAGTCCGCCCGGAGTTGCTCCAGCGTGTACGACGTGTCCTCGACTGTGTCGTGCAGCAACCCGGCGCACAGCGTCGTCTCCGTCATGCCCAGTTCGGCGAGGATCGACGCGACGGCCAGCGGATGGGTGATGTACGGGTCGCCGCTCTTGCGGGTCTGGCCCGTGTGGTAGTGCTCGGCGGTGCGGTAGGCGCGGGAGATGAGTTCCAGATCGGCCTTCGGATGCGTCGAGCGCACGATCGACAGCAGCGGGTCCAGCACCGCCGATTGTGGCGACCGCACCGCCCCGAGCCGCGCCAGACGCTGGCGCATCCGCAACCGGGGCTGCTCCGGACCGCCAGTGACACGGTTCGTCGCCGAACCGCGCTCGGGCACTGTCGTGGTCTCCAGGTGACTCACGTCAGTGGCCATGCGCACCCCCGCTCGCCGGTGTGGGGTTCAGTCTAGCGGCCTGCCGAGCGTGGAGACGCACTCGGCCTGCCGGACGAACGTTCCTAGACTGGTCGTGACAGGCGGGGCGCGCGCGCACACACGACAGGAGGACCCATGCGGCTGATCTTCCTCGGCACCGGGGCGGGTGTGCCGTCGCGCGCCCGCGGCGTCGCCAGTCTCGCCCTCGACCTCGGCGGCCCGGTCTGGCTTTTCGACGCCGGCGAGGGCGCCCAGGTGCAGCTGATGCGCACGGGCCTGTCGGCGCGCCGTATCCGCCGCGTCTTCATCACGCATCTGCACGGCGACCACCTGTTCGGCCTGCCCGGGCTGTTGTCCACGCGCTCGTTCCAGACGGCGCGCGATCCGCTCGCGCTGTACGGCCCGCCCGGCCTGGACGAGTTCGTGACCACGGCGTTGCGCCTGTCCGGCACGCACCTCGACTACCCGCTGGACATCACCGAGATCGCCGACCACCAGACGCTGTTCCACGCGGACGGGTTCACCGTGTCGACCCGGCTTCTGGCCCACGGCGTCCCCAGTTTCGGCTACCGCCTCGCCGAGGACGACCGGCCGGGCGCCCTCCGGGCCGAACGCGTGGCGGACCTCGGAGTCACCCCCGGGCCGTGGCTCGCCGCGCTGAAGGCGGGCACGAGCGTGACCCTGCCCGACGGCCGGACGATCGACGGCCGGGATCTGATCGGGCCCGCCCGGCCCGGCCGCACACTCGCGATCACGGGCGACACGGGCCCCACGCCGGCGACCATCGATCTGGCTCGCGGCGCGGACGTCCTGGTCCACGAGTCCACCTACGCCGGCGCCGAGGCCGACCTTGCCGCGCGCTACGGCCACTCGACCTGCACCGACGCGGCCCGGATCGCTGCCCAGGCCGGTGTGGGCACGCTGCTGTTGACCCACCTCAGTGCCCGCTACGACGAGGCGGCCACGGCCGCGCTGGAGGCCGAGGCGCGGGCCATCTTCCCTGCGACGCACGCCATGAGCGACCTGGCGACGCATCGCGTGCCGCGCCGCGATGTCACGCCGGAAGCGGCCACCAGCGGTTGAGGACGGCCTTCACCCCCTCCAGCACGGCGAACACGACCACGCCGAGACCGACGGGAACAACCCAGCCGAGCACGCCGGGAGCCGCCGAGGAGAATGCGGCCTGCATGAACGGCAGATAGACGAATCCAGCCTGTGCGAGGACCAGCACACCCACGCTCACCCACACGACCCGGTTGCCGACGAGCGCCTCGCGCCGCAGGCTGGATTCGCGCAGGAACCGCGCGTTGAACAGGTACGCCCCCTGGGCCAGGGTGAGCGTGGTCACCGCCCAGGTCTGGGCCTGTGGCACGGCAAAGCCGTGCGCGCGCGCCCACCAGAACGCCGCCAAGGTGACGCCGGCGATCGCCAGCGACGGCAGGGCGATGCGGGCCACGTCGGCTCGGCCGACGAGCGGGGCGTCCGCGGGTCGCGGCGGGCGGGTCATGATGTCCGGCTCCGCCGGCTCGTATGCCAGGGACAGCGACAGCGTCACGGCCGTCACCAGGTTCACCCACAGGATTTGGAGGGGCGAGAGCGGCAGGGTCCATCCGAACACGATCGCCGCGAGGACGACCAGCGCCTGGGCGCCGTTCGTCGGCAGGAGGAACAGCACGGACTTGTGGAGGTTGTCGTGAATGCGACGCCCCTCCTCCACGGCGTACTCGATCGTCGCGAAGTTGTCGTCGGCCAGCACGATATCCGCGGCCTGCTTGGTCGCCTCGGTGCCTTTGATTCCCATCGCGACGCCCACCTCGGCCTGCTTCAGCGCCGGGGCGTCGTTCACGCCGTCCCCGGTCATCGCGACGACCTCGCCGCCGGCCTGCAGGGCTCGGACGAGCCGCAACTTGTGCTCGGGGGACGTGCGCGCGAACACACGGGCCCGGGCCACGAGTCGACGCAGCGCGGACTCGCTCGCGGACTCGATCGCCGCACCGGTCACGACCGACGACGCCTCCTCGCCGGCGATGATGCCCATCTCGGCCGCCACGGCCTGCGCCGTCCCCGCATGGTCGCCGGTGATCATCGTCACACCGATCCCGGCGGAGTGGCACGTGGCGATCGCCGTCACGGCCTCGGGGCGCGGCGGATCGGCGATCGCGGCGAGCCCGGCGAAGCTCAAGCCGGTCAGGTCGTCGTGGTCGATCGTCGGCTCGTCCGGCCGGGCCGTCGCGAACGCGGCCCCCAGCACGCGCAGCCCGCGTCCCGACTGGGCCTCGATCTGCGCCTCCCACCAGGCGATCTCGTCCCCAGCGGCGGCGCACCGGCCGAGCAGCCGGTCGGGGGCGCCCACGACGCAGACCAGGCGAGTTCCGTCCGGAAGTTCGTTCAGGCTGGCCGAGTACTTGTGCGCCGAGTCGAACGGAAGCGCCGCCAGACGTGGGTAGGACGCGTCGTCCCAGCCGGCCTTCAGCCCGAGGCACCGGAGGGCACCCTCGGTCGGCTCCCCCACGAGCGTCCAGACGCCCCCGTCCGATGGTGCGACCACCGCGTTGATCGGGGCGCCGCTCACCTCGACGAACACCGCCAGGTCCGGATGGTCGTCCGGTCCGGCGGGCGCGCCGTCGCGCGTGATGCCGCCCGTCGGCGCGTAGCCCGAACCCGACACCTCGTACACGCCTTCGCGCGTGACGACCCGGCGCACGGTCATCTCACCGGAGGTCAAGGTACCCGTCTTGTCCGAGCAGATCCGCGTCACCGCACCCAGCGTCTCCACCGCCCCGAGGCGCCGCACGATGGCCTGCCGGCGAGCCATCTGCCGCACCCCCAGTGCCAGGGTGATCGTCACGAGCGCGGGCAGGCCTTCGGGCACGGCCGACACCGCGAACGCGATCACCGCCGATGTCAGGTCGTTGAACGGCATCCGGTGACCCAGCTTGCCGATCACGGCCATCACCACGGCCATCGCCGCGATCATCAAGGCGAGTTGGGTGCCGAAGCGCGCCAGTTGGCGGGACAGCGGCGTGCTGAGGTCGTCCACGTCGGACAGCATCGCCTGGATACGTCCGATCTCGGCCCGCTGACCCGTGGCGACGACCACGCCGACGCCACTCCCCCCGCTCACGATCGACGACGAATACAGCATGGACGCCCGGTCGCCGACGGCTGCGTCCGGCGCTACCGGGTCGGGCCCCTTCGACGACGGGACGGACTCCCCCGTCAGTGCCGCCTCCTCGACGCGAAGGTTGGACGCCTCGATCACGCGCAGGTCCGCGGGCACGCGCCCGCCCGGCCCGACGCGGACGATGTCGCCGACGACGAGAGCCTGCGCCTCCACGTGCGTCCAGACGCCGTCGCGGCGCACCTCCGCGTCGCTTGACAGCATCGCCCGGATGCCGGCGAGGGCCCGGGTCGCCCGCCCCTCCTGGATGAACCCGACGGCGGCGTTGACCACCGCCACCCCCAGGATCACTCCGAAGTCGACCCATTCGCCGAGCGCGGCCTTCAGGGCGCCGGCTGCCAGCAGGATGTAGATCAGGATGTCCGCGAAGTGTCGTCCGAACCGCAGGATGACCGGATCCGGGCGTGGCTCGGGAAGCGCATTGGGGCCGTCGCGGACGGCCCGGGCCGCCGCCTCGGCACCGCTCAACCCGTCCGGCGTGCTCCCCAGGCCGGCCAGCACCGCTTCGGCCGCCAGGGCATGCGGCCGCTCCACCATCGTCGACGTGCCCATGATCCGTCCTCTTCGCTTCCTGCGGCGACACACTAGCCGACCGGCAGGGCCGACCGGCCGGCCCCAGGTCCGGACAGGCCGCCCGGGAGCGGCGCCGTCACAATGGAGCCGGCACGAAGGAGAACCCATGTGGCACGTCAGCGTCCCCGACACGTCCCTGCCCCACCGCCTGGCGACGAGCGTGCTCACGCTCCG
>WQUE01000282.1 GCA_009785885.1 Actinomycetes bacterium | reverse complement strand
CTCGTCGTGCCGCCGGCGTTGGCCTACCCGAACGGCGACACGTCCTCCACGCCCACGTTGGCCCCGGGCGTCACGCTGGTCTACGTGGTCGACATCCTCTTCACCCAGGTGTACGGGTCCGCGTAGGACTCACGCCCAGGCCGCGGGATCCACGGTCCACGGCGCCCACACGCCGGGCGCGTCGAGCAGTCCCGGGTCGGCGAGGACGTGCGCCAGCGCGTCCGGGGCCGACCGTGCCACGGGCCAACCGAGCGTGCGCGTCAGGTATGCCACGACGTCACCCGGCGACCAGCCGAGACGGCGCAGATCGGCCAGCGTGACGGCACCGTCGCGTTTCGCGAGCCGCACCCCGGCGGGGTTCAGCGCCATGCCGACGTGGACGTACACGGGCGGGGCGAAGCCGAGCCGGGCCGCGAGCCACGCCTGGCGCGGGGCGGAGTCCAGCAGGTCGGCGCCCCGCACCACCTGGCCGACGCCCTGCAGCCCGTCGTCGACGACGACCGCCAGGTTGTACGCCGGCGTCCCGTCGCCTCGGCGCAGCACGAAGTCGTCCACGACCCGCGTCACCAACCCGGCGTGCACGTCGTGCACGCCCTCGGGTACGCCGCCGGCCCGGACCCGCAGCGCGGCCGGACGGCCCGCCGCCCGGAGCGCCTCGCGTTCGTCGTCGCCGAGGCGGGCGCACGTGCCCGGGTAGGGACGGTAGTCGCCGTGCGGGGCGCTCGCGGCTTCGGCGATCTCCCGGCGTGTGCAGAAGCATTCGTACGTCTCCAGCCGGGCGATCGCCGTCTCGTACAGGTCGCGGCGCTCGGATTGGCGCACGACCGGCCCGTCCCAGTCGAGGCCGAGGGCGGCCAGGTCGTCCAGGTGCCGCCGGGTCACATCCGGTGCGGCGCCGACGCGGGCCTGGTCCAGGTCCTCGACCCGGACGATGAACCCGCGGCGCTCCGCGCGCGCGAACACCCACGCGAGCAGCGCCGTGCGCAGGTTGCCGAGGTGCAGGTCGCTCGTCGGCGACGGCGCGAATCGACCGGCGGCCACGGGTTCGTCCATCCCGGGTGTCCTTTCCTCGGAGTGTGATCAGCCTACCCACGCCGTTTCGTTGATAGCCTGGCCCTGGGAGCAGGAGAGGAGGCCCGGCATGTCGGCCAGGAAGTCCGAGCGGCTGATGAACCTGGCGATCGCGCTGCTCACGACGCGCACCTATCTGACGCGCGAGCGGCTCCGGGACATGGTCCAGGGCTACCACGGCCTGTCCGAGGAGGCGTTCGGGCGCATGTTCGAGCGTGACAAGGACGAACTCCGCGAGCTGGGCGTGCCGGTCGAGACCGGGTCGCTGTCCACCTACTTCGGCGACGAGCCGGGCTACCGGGTGCGGCGCGCCGACTACGAACTACCGCCGATCGCCCTGACCGCCGATGAGTCCGCGGTGCTGGGGGTGGCCGCCCAGGTGTGGCAGCGCTCGGGCGCCGCCGAGTCGACCCTGCTCGCCCTCGCGAAGCTGCGCGCGGAGGGCGACGATCCCGATACCGAACGCCTGCGGATGCCCGTGCCGAGCGTGGGGGCCCGCGAGGCGGCGTTCGGGCCGCTGTGGGAGGCGACCACCGCCCGCCAGGCGGTCGCATTCCGGTATCGCGGCGCCGAGGCGGAGCGCACGCTCGAGCCTTGGTCGTTGGTCAGCCGGCGCGGCGCCTGGTACGTTCTGGGGCGCGACCGCGACCGCGGTGAGCCCCGCCTGTTCAAACTCGGCCGCATCACGGGCGTCCCCCGCCCGGTGGGGCGGCCTGGCGCGTTCGACGTGCCCCGGGACGTGGACATGGACGATCTGGTGGCGCGGCTGCAACCGCGCCGTCCCGAGGCGTCGGCGCTTGTCGCGGTCAGGGGCGAGCGCGCCCCGGGGTTGCGCCGCCGCGCCACGCTCTCCGGGGCCCTGGAACCGGAACTGCCACCGGGGTTCACGGCATACCTGGTGCCCTACGCGACGGAGGCCGGGCTGGCCGGCGAGGTCGCGCAAGCTGGCCCGGACGCGTTCGTCGTGGAACCGGGCGAGGCGGCCGCGGCCGTGCGGGAGCACCTGGCAGGGTTGCTCGCGCACCTCGGGCACGTGGGTGCGCCGAACGCCGTGGGGCATCTGGGAGGGGGCGGCGATGACGGGCGCGCATGACCAGGTGGGACGCCTGCTGGCGCTGACGCCGTACCTGCGGACGCATCCGTGGGTCGAGGTGGACGAGGCGGCCCGGGTGTTCGGCGTGAGCCCGCACCAGCTGATCGAGGACCTGCGCGTCCTCCAGTTCTGCGGCCTGCCCGGCGGGCTCCCGGACGACCTGATCGACATCGACCTGGACGCGGCGTACGAGGAGGGGGTCATCAGCGTCCGCAACGCGGACTTCCTGGACCGGCCGGCGCGGCTGCGGGCCGATGAGGCGATGGGCCTCCTCGTGGCGCTGCAGGCCGTCGGCGAGCTGGCGGACGGCCCGGCGGCCGACGCCACCGCGAGCGTGTTGGCGAAGCTGACCGCCTTGTTGGGAGCGGGGACGACACCCGTTCGCGTCGAGTTGGCGTCGGGCTCGCAGGCGGTGCGGGACGCACTGGCGAGCGCCGTACGGGAGGGCCGCCGCGTGCGGCTGACGTACGACGGGCTGGCCCGCGGCGAGACGTCCACGCCGGTCGTCGATCCGGGCCCCGTCGTGGTGCGGGACGGTGTGGCGTATCTGCAGGCGTTCAGCGTCGAGCGGGGCGCGTGGCGGACGTACCGGCTGGACCGGATCGCCCAGGTGGAGCCGCTGGAAACGCCGGCGGGCGAGGTCGGCGCGGCGCCGCAGGCGGCGGGCGGCTGGTTCGACGACGTGTCGGTCGACAACGAGGTGACCCTGCGCGTGGACGCCGGGGCGGCGTGGGTGGGGGAGTACTACCCGACGCGTCGCAGCACGGTTCTCGACGACGGCACGTTCGAATTCGTGCTGCCGGTCGCCGATCCCCGCTGGCTGACGGGCCTGCTGTTGCAGCTGGGCCCGGCGGTCCGGGCGGTCGAGCCGCCGGAGGCGGCGGCCGAGGCCGTGGCCCAGGCGCGGGCCGCGCTGGCCTGGTACGACACGCCCGCCGACTGAGGGGGTCCGCCACGAATCCGTCCGCACGCGGACGACCCCGCACGCCTAGACTTGAAGGCAGAAAAACCCTCGAACAAAGGAGTCCGTCGTGCTTGACAAGTCCGTTCAGCGACGCCGGGCGCTCGGGGTCACCCTCGCCCTTGCGCTTGCCCTTCCCGCCGGTCTCGCCTTCAGCGCCCCCGCCCATGCGGCGGCGCCGGCCTGGTCCGCCAGTGTGATCATCAATGAGGTGTACGGGGGTGGTGGCAACAGCGGCGGCGCCTACTCCCAGGATTTCGTGGA
>WQUE01000281.1 GCA_009785885.1 Actinomycetes bacterium | reverse complement strand
AGGGGAGGAACGACGATGGGCACGGAGGCGGGGACGAGGGCCGCTGGGGCACCGGCCGTATCCACCGCGGCGTCTGCCGTTGTCGCGACCTCGATGGGCGCCGCGGCAGCGTCCGTGGGCGTGGCGTCGGGAGTGGCGTCGGGAGTCGCGGGTGCCGTCGTGTCGCCGGCGGCCACCGCGGTGTCGGCCGGTGCCGCCGCGGCAGGAGCGGGCGCGTCGGGGGTGGGTTCGTCGGCGTGGGCGCTCGGTCCGGACCAGGACAGACCGGTGATGGTGATCGTGGCGGCCGCCATGGCGCAGGCGGCCCGCCACCACGTGGTGCGTGGTTGGTGAGTCATGTTCTCCCTCGATGTGTATGAGCGCGGCGTATGGGACCCCGCCGTCGATGGCGGGATTGAAAACCAATCCTCATCCTATGCTCCCCGTCCGGGTCCGGTGGCCCGGGGCATCCACATGGACGCCGCATCGGCCGAGCGCGGCGACGCCAAAGCGCCGACGGGCCGTCCGCTTCGTCCGCCCCCACGCGCGGTCCCTGGTGACCTGATAGCATGGGGACGTTCTCCCCGAGTTCTGCAAATGCCGCCCGACAAGGAAGTTCAGCCATGCGTACCTCGTCACGTTCCCCGATGCTGCCCGGCGCCCTGTGCGCCGCCCTCGTGCTGTCGGCGTTGGCCTTCGCCGGGCCTGCCCGCCCCGCCCTGGCCGATCCTCCGGACACGCCGTTCAGCCCGACGACGTACCCCCGCGTGGACGGCTCGACGGTCACCCAGCCGCTCGGCCTGGCGTTCCAGCGGGCGTTCACGGGCCAGGACACGCCGAGCGACGCCGTCGTGTTCTCGACGACGGACCGCGCCTACACGAACCTGATCGCGGGGACGAAGGACCTGATCCTGGTGACGTACCCGTCCCAGGACGAGCTGGACCGCGCCGCGGCCGCCGGGGTGGACCTGGAGATCATCCCCGTCGTCGACGAGGGTTTCGTGTTCCTGACGAACGCCGACAACCCGGTCGAGTCCCTGACGCTCGACCAGATACGGGGCATCTACTCCGGGGCGATCACGAACTGGAGCGAGGTCGGCGGGCCCGACCAGCCGATCACGGCGTACCAGCGCGTCCAGAATTCCGGCTCCCAGACCGGCATGGAGGACCTGGTGATGCAGGGGACTCCGATGGTCTCCGCGCCGATGTTGGAGATTCCGACGATGTCGGGCCTGGTCAACCTCATCACGGCGAGCTTCAACGGGGACGCCGGCTCGCTTGGCTACTCCTACTACTACTACGTGACGGCGATGTACGGCGACCTGGCGAACGACCCCCAGCTGGCGAAGATCAAGCTGATGGCCGTCGACGGCGTCCTGCCCACGCCCGAGACGATCCGTTCCGGGGAGTACCCGGTGCACACGGCGTACTACATCGTCATCGACAAGGCGTCCCCGGCGGGGAGCCCGACGCGGCAGCTGGTCGAGGCGATGCTCGGCCACGACGGCCAGCGCACGGCGATGGGGGCCGGCTACGTGCCCGTCGACCCCACGATCCCGCTGCCGCCCCCGCCGGTCACGGATCCCAACGGCCTGACGAGCCTGGAGGCGACCTACGCGGTGAACCCGCTGACGTTCTCCTCGTCGACCGAGTACGTGATGGGCGCGCACGGCTGCACCGAGGTGACGCGTCTGACGGTGTCCGGCCTGGCCGACCGCACGATGCAGGACGACATCGACGCCCGATTCCGGGCCGTTCAGGACTCGCTGGCCGCGTTGACCGGCGAGGCCTGCTCCGCGCCGGTGCCGGACCTCGGCTACGACACCCTCTACCACCTGTCGGCCACCGTCGGGGCCAACTTCTCCAACGTGTTATCCCTCCAGACGGTCCTGCGGCTGCCGAACGGCTTCCTGACGAGCGACCCGGTCATCGGCCAAGCCGCCCTGAATGTACGGCTGGACACGGGTGCGGACCTGACCGCGGCGGACGTGTTCACGACGACGGCGAACGTCGGCGGCATGATCCAGCTGGAGGCGCAGGCCTCCGATCCGGCCTGCGACGAGAAGTGCGCGAACGCGCTGGCGATGACCTACCGCTCCGATCCCGCTCAGCCGTTCGGCTTCACCGCCACCTCCGCGACGATCATGGGCGTGACCATCCCGTTCCGGTCGTACTGGCCGCAGGTGGCGATCTTCAACAAGTACGCGAACGTGCCGGCGGCGTACACGGCCGCGTCCCCGGCGAGCTGCACCGTCGTGTCGACCGCCTGGAGTCCCTGGCTGTCCGCGTGCGTGCCGGTCGGGGGCACCCCGGCCGACTTCGGGACGATCGACCACGTGCCCTGGCAGGGCGGCCCGATCGGCCTGCCCCTGCCGGTCGGCCCGGCCGACGAGTGGCGTGTGCTGGCGGCCGGCTCTCGCGGATGCCCCAACCTCCAGGACACGACGCTCGATGGCCTGGGGGATCCCCCGGCGGGCGTCACCCCGGGCCGCGGGGTCGGGCCGGCCACCCTGACGGTGACGATGGCCGAGAGCACCTCGCTCACGGCCCAGACGGAGACGGTGTGCGTCGTGGCGATCGACCAGGCGACCCGTCAGGCCCGGTTGGGCCAGATCTCGCTGACCCAGGATCCCGTGCCCGCCCGGTGGCACATCACGGTGAACCCCCCGGACGGTTCCACGGTCACCACCGGCCTGCCGTCGTTCTCGGGCACGCTGACCGACGAGAGTGGCGCGCCGCTGGCCGGGGAATGGGTGGAGATCAGCCTGACGGGTCTGGCGGGCGCGTTCGTCTGCCAGGCACCCGCCGATGAGACGGGCGCGTGGTCGTGCACCGCCGAGACCCCCTTGCCGAACGGGGCGGCCGGCTTGTCCGCACAGGCGAGCACCTACTCCGGCGACTACACCTCGTACTACTGGGCGCAGACCGATTTCACGCTGACGATCGCCGCCCCGGACGCCCCGGCCACCCCGGTGATCCTCGCGCCGACCGACGGCCAGACGCTCTACACCGGCTCCCTCGGGGGCTTCCTCATCCGTGGCACCGCTGATCCGGGGGTGACCGTCTCGGTCGCCGGCGGGGCCTGCACGGTCGTCGCGGACGCGTCGGGGAACTGGCAATGCTTCCGCGGCGTCTGGGCGAACACCACCGCGTTGCCGTACACGATCGCGGCGGACGCGACGCGGGGGGATGCCCGGTCGCCGGTCAGCGCTGCCGTCGCGATCACGGCGGATCCGCGCGTAGGATACGGCGTCGCGGTCACGGGCGCACCCGCCGACGGCGTGTCGACCGCCGAGGTCACCATCACCCTGGCGAACACCCAGCGCGACGCCTCGGGCAACCTCGTCGGCGGCAACCCGCCACCGCACCCGTACACCGTGACGGCGACCGGCGGCGACGCGGCCGTCCGCGTGATCACCCCCAGCGTCGACGCCGCCGCCGGGACGGCAACCGTGCGGGTCGTCGCGACGCAACCGGGCGACCACGACGTGTGGATTTGGGTCGACGGCCAGCCCGTCGCACTCGACACGGACAACAGGCCCGCCGCGACCGTCCTGACGTTCACGGCCGCGACGCCCTTCGACCCGAAGGCCTCCACCCTGACCCTGTCGGGCGATTCGGTGGAGGCCCGCTGGGGCGGGTGCGAGCCGTTCTACTCGTCCGCCATCACGGCGACCGCCACGATTCTCGATACGTCGGGCCGCCCCATGGCCGGCGTGCCGGTGGACTTCTCGGCGCAAACGCCACTGACGATCGCGTCCTCGTCGCCGACGGTGTCCACGGACGTGAACGGCGTGGCCGAGGTGACCATCGAATCGGCCGGCGGGTTCGGGGACGCGACGCCGCGTCAGGTGCACGCCACCGTCGCGGGCCTGGACATCGCCGGGTCGCCGGCCGCGGTGACGGTGACCGGGCTGGAGGCGATCATGCCGCCGCCGGGCGTGCATGCGTCGCTGGTCGTCGCGCCCACGGCCGGTGTCGGCCCGGTGACGGCCGACGGCAAGGCGTCCTGGACGGCGACGGTCCAGGTGGTGGACGGGTGCGACCGTCCGGAGGATGTGCCGGTGGCGTTCACGGTCACAGGGAGCGCGACGCCGTCTGCCGTGCAGACGGTGACGGGCCCCGACGGTGTGGCGCGCATCACGATCACGGACGCGGTGGCCGAACAGGTCGGCGTTGCGGCCGAGTTCTCGTACGGGGACGGGTTCCAGCCGGCGAACGGTTCTCCCGCGACGATCGGCTTCACCGCGCCGGTACCGGCACCGCCCGCCCCGGTGGTCACGGCCGCGAACGCCGCCTGGATCGCCGGCACCGCGGTGCGGGACGCCGGCGTCGTGCTCACGTACCCCGTGGCCGGCGGGGCGACGAAGACCGTCCCGGTGGCCGCCGACGCGACCGGTGCCTGGTCGGTCGAGACGCCGCCGGATGCCGTGGACGGCGTCCTGGGCGCCGTGGCCGTCGACCGCTACGGCCAGCGCTCCCCGGTCACCTCCGCGACGCTGGACGTGACGGCGCCGCCCGCGCCACCGCTCGTGCTCGCCGGTGAACGCGTCGGGGGCACCGCGGAGGCGAACGCCACCGTCCTCGTGACATGGCCGGACGGTACGCGCGCCACCGCGGCGGCCGATGGTGCGGGCATCTGGGCGCTGGCCGTCCCGTCCGGGATGCGTGCCGGGACGATCACGGTCACGCAGACCGACCCGGCGGGCAACACGTCGCCGGCCGGCCAGGTGTCCTACGTGCCGTCGACCCCGCCCGTCATCGTGATCCCGACGGGCGGCACCGCGGTCCCCGCGAACCTGGGGGGGCTTGCGATGTCATGTCTGGCGTTGGCGGTCGGCGCGGCCGCCTGCCTGCGGCGATGGGTCGTGGGCCGGACACGGTCGTGAGGCGTCGTCGGCGTTCGCGCGGCGCGGCATGCCCCATCCACAGGGGTGAACCCTGGTAAGGTGAAGGGGTGTCCACCACCGCCCGCGGTGGTGCCCGGCGACGAGGAACCCCACTATGCCGACGCCCCACACGTACCCCCGAGTGGTCGTCGGCGTGCTCTGTGCGGTGATGGGTGCCTCGGGTGTGCTGTTGGCGCGGCCGGCGTCGGCCGAGCCGCCCGTTCCTGCGGTCGGTCCGGTGGTGGACGGTTCGTCGTCCGCCCAGCCGCTCGGTGCGGCGTTCCAGCGGGCCTTCGCCGCGCCGGGTGCGGACGAGGTGGTGTTCAGCGGCACGGATGCCGCGTATCGCAACCTGATCGACGGACGGGCCGACCTCATCCTGGTACGCGCCGGCGGGGCGGACGCGAGGTTCGAGACCAGTCCGGTTGCCACCGATGCGCTCGTGTTCTGGACGAGCGCGGACAACCCGGCGGACTCCGTGGACCTGAGCCAGGTCCGCGACATCTACGCTGGTCGGAACCTCGATGGGGGACAGGTCGCGGTCGCCTACCGGTCACCGCGCCCCGACGCGCAAGCAGCGATGGCGGACCTGGTGGGGGTGCCCGCCGAGGCGCCCGGCCTGCCGCTCGGAACAGCCCAGGACGTCGTGCACGTGGCGGGGGGCGGCCCGTACCCGCTGGGCTACGACCTGCGCCACGATGTGGCCTCGGTGGCGGGTGTGAAGCTGTTGGCGGTGGACGGGGTCGCCCCCACCCCGGCGGCGATCCAGTCGGGGGAATATCCCCTTGTGGTGAGGTACGACGCCGTGATCGACGCCGCGACCGGGACGGATGCGCCGGCCCGGCAGTGGGTGGCGGCGATGACGGGCCCGGCCGGACGGCAGATCGTGGCGGAGGCGGGCTACGTGCCGCTGGGCGCACCGCTGCCCTGGCCGGGCGGGACGGTCGGCGGCGCGCCGTACGCCGTGAATCCGTTGACCGTGACCCGCAGCGTCGAGTACCTCCAGGGCACAGCCGGTTGTGTGGCCGTGACCCGTCTGCACGTGACGGGGCTCGCCGACGCCGCCCGGCAGGACGACCTCGGCCGTCGCTTCCGGGCCCTGCAGGACGCCCTGGCCGGCTTCACGCCGACCATGACGCACGGCGGGGATCCCTTCACCGATCCCGCTGCGGGTGAGACGACCGAACCGGTGCCCCGCGAAGTGCTCGCGACGTGCGACGGTGTGACCTGGCGTGACGCCGCCGGGATGGTTGCCGACCCGTACACGACCGGCGCCGCAGCCGATTTCACGCAGGTCCCGGCCGCGTGGTCGGGCGCCACCCTGGGGGGAGCCGTCGACGCGAGCTTCGCGAACGTGCTGTCGCTGCGCGCGACGGCGTCGTGGGGCGGCACGGCGTCGCTGAACGTCCGCCTCGACACGGGCGAGGACCTGTCCCTGGCCGACCTGTTCACGCCCGGCACGGACGTCGGTGCCCTGATCGGGCGGGCGTCGGTGGCGGCCGGATCGTGCGACACGGCTTGCGCGGCCGGCCTGGCGCAGGCCTACCGCGACGCCCCCGGCACGCCGTTCGGGTTCACGCCGGACGCGGCGACGGTCGGGGGCGTGAGCCTCCCGTTCGCGCCCGACTGGTCGCGCGTGGCCATCTTCACTGCCTTCGCCGCGGTACCAGGCCTGTACGCGACCGCTACCCCGGCCTGGTGCCGCGTCGGCGACACCGCATGGGACGAGGCGGTCTGGGCCTGCGTGCCCCTCGCCCCGGCGCCCGAGCACTGGGGGACGCTGGACTCACCCGCCCCGGGCGGGGTGGTGGACGTGCCGCTGGCGGTCGGGGCAGGGGAGGGGTGGTTCGTCCGCGGCGCGGAACCCTGCGCGACGGCGGAGCCGGGCGTGGCCCCCGACGTCGACCCGACGTCCGGCACGGGGCCGGGCGCGGTCGCCTGGACCCTGCCGCCGAACCCGGCGGCGGCCCCCGCCGTCCGCACCCTGTGCGTTCTGGCGGTCGACGCGACGACCAGGGCGGCACGCTACGGCGAGGTCACGGTCACGCAGGCCGGCGCGCCGGCCGTGACGGCGCCCGCACCGGCGGCGCCCGCCCCGGTGGTGACCGGCGCAAACGCGAGTCTCATTGCGGGCACTGCGGCGTCGATGGCGACGACCGTCCGGATTGCGTATCCCCGGGCCGACGACCAGGCCGGCTTTGTGGATGCCGTCGTGGACGTGACGGGGGCCTGGACGATCGACGTGCCGGATGACGCCGTCGACGGAACGGCGAGCGCGGTGGCCCTGGATGCGGCGGGCACGCGCTCCGCGGCGGCTCCTTTCGCTCTCGACGTGTCGGCGCCCGAACCGCCGATGGTCGTGTCCGCGCCCGGCGACCATCTCATGGGCACGGCCGAGCCGGGCAGTCACGTCGTGGCGCTGAACGCCGAGGGCCGCCTGCTCGGCGAGGTGGGCGTGGCCGCCGGCGGCACCTGGGACATCGTCCTGGCGTCGCCGTTGGCGCCCGGCGAGACGGCCGGCTTGACGGCGACCGATGCGGTCGGCAATACGTCGGCGGTTGCGACGTTCACAGCCCCCCAACCCGTCCGCACGCCCGCGTACGCCTGGCTGACACTGTCGTCCGGCACCGTGAGGGTGGCCGGTGGGGCGTGCGCCACCCCGGGTGTGCCCGATCCGTCCACGCTGACGGCGACGGTCACCGTGCAGGACGAGACCGGTGCCGGCGTGAGCGGCGTGCCCCTCACGCTGGAGCCGGATCCCCCCTTCGTGTTCGACCCGTCCACACCGGCGGTCACCGACGACGAGGGCGTTGCCGTCGTCCACCTCGTCGTCGATCCGTCCCGGGCCACGACGGGCATGGCGTGGGTGCGGGCCCGGCTGCCCGATCCGGCGGTCGTGGTCGCGCCGGTCGGCGTGAGCGTGGACGTGGCCGCCCCGGCGGAACTCCAGGTGCTGCCGCGTCTGAGCGTCGTCGCGGCCACGGGCGGATCCGTGGTCTGGGCCGATGGCACGGATGCGTGGCTGGCGACCGTGACGGCACGGGACGCGTGCGGGGTGCCCCGCCCGGGTGTCACGGTGTCGCTGAGTGCGAGCGGGCACGCGGTCGTGTCGGCGACGACGCTCACGACCGACCAGGACGGGCGGGCCCGCGCGACGATCACCGACCTCGCGGCGGAGCGCGTCGTCTTCGGCGCGTCGATCCGCCAGGGGGACCAGGCCATCGACCTGAACGGTTCACCCGGGACGTGGCTGTTCACGACCCGTCCGGCGCAGCCGGTGTCCTTGCCCACGATCGAGGTCGCCAACGCCACCCGCGTGAGCGGTACCGCGCCCGCCGGCTCGAGTGTCACCCTGACCTACGCGACCGAGACGGGCCGTGGCACCCTGGCGGGCGTGCCGGTGTCGGATGGGGCCTGGCGCCTGGACACGATGCCCGCCGACGCGCGGGACGGACCCCTGGAGGCCACCGCGGTCGACCCGTCCGGGGCGGTGTCGCCGGGCGCCGGGGTGTTGCTCGACCGCGTGGCCCCCGGCCCGGTCACCCTGGTGTCCCCGTGCGGTCGTCTCGACGGCAGCGTCGCGGACCCGTTCGACCCTGGGGTGGCGGTCACGCTGGCGTTCGTGCTGAGCGATCACACCTCGGTCGCGTTGACGCACGTTCCGGTGGCGGACGACGGGACGTGGAGCGTGCCGGGCCCGGCCTGCGACGATGTCGTGTCGGTGCGTGCCGTCGCGATCGATGCGGCCGGCAACGTGTCCGTGCCGGTCGTCGCGATCGTCGCACCAGCCGCCGTGGAGCCGCCGGTGATCCTGACCCCGGCCGATGGCGCCTACCTCGACCGGTCCGATGTGACCGTGGCCGGTTCGGGCGTGCCGGGGAACGCGGTGGCGGTCGTGGACGGTGCGGGCGTGTCGCGGTGCATCGCGACGGTGCGTGAGGATGGCACGTGGGGATGTGCCGTCGCCGGTTTGGGTGAGGGCTCGTGGGTTCTGCAGTGCGCCCAGTCGGATCCGACGGGTGCGGTGTCGGGGGCCGGCGAACCGGTCCGGTTCACGGTCGACGTGACGGCCCCGCCGCCTCCCACGGTCACGGCGGCCGATGCCCGGGGTGTGGCGGGCTCCGGTGAGCCCTTCGCGACGCTCACGCTCACCTGGCCGGACGGTGCGCAGGCGACGGCGACCGCCGACCCCGTGGGCGCGTGGCACCTGGACGTCGCGCCCGGTCAGGGATCGGGGACGATCCGGGCCGTCCAGACCGACCGGGCGGGCAACGTTTCCGATCCGGTGATCGTGGCGTTCGCCCCGGCCGCCGACGCTCCGCTGCTGGGGGCGACGCTGGCCGGGCGCACGTTCACGTTCACCGGTGTCGGGTTCGCGCCGGGGGAGACCGTGGCGGCCGGCAT
>WQUE01000280.1 GCA_009785885.1 Actinomycetes bacterium | reverse complement strand
ACTTCACCGTCCCCGACGACGGACGCGCCTACCTGAGCGTCACGATCCAGCCCGGCAGCGGCGGCATGGTGACGGCCGACGGCATCGCCGCGATCACCGGGGCGCCGAACTACCCGCTGGTCCAGACGCCGGTCAGCCCGGGACAGGTCATCACCCTGCCCGGCGACGGCGCCCTGATCCTGGTCACGGGCGGGGTGCAGCAACCCGACGCGTCCACGTCGGAGTTGACCGTCGGATCGTGGGATGTCACATTGCCGTGCGACGGTTCGCTCCGCCCGCCCGGCTGGTCGACCTCGGCTCCGGTGGACGTGCTGGTGCTCGACGCGGCCGGCTCCCCCGTCCCCGGTGTCGACGTGACGTTCACGGTCGACGCCGGTGGCACGTTCGGCAATCCGGACGGGCCGCCCGACCAGAGGCACCAGTCGATCGTCGTGCAGTCGAATCCCGAAGGCGTGGCGGCCGCGACGGTCAGCAGTGGTACGGGCGGTGAGGCGATCATCCGTGCGACCATCGACACCGGGTCGGGCCCCGCCGACGTGGCAGGGTCGCCCGGCAAGGTGGCGGCGTTGGCCGACTGCCCGTCGACCGGCGATCAGACGTTGACGTTCGCCTCGTCCAGCCTCACCAAGGCGTACGGCGACGCGCCGTTCACGAACGCGCTCACCCACATCGGGGCCGGTACGGTGACGTACGCCAGCTCCGATCCGAGCGTGGCGACGGTCGATGCGACGACCGGTGAGGTGACCGTCCACAACCTGGGGACGGCCACGATCACCGCGAGCGCGGCGATGGTCCCGGGCGTCTGGTTGGCGGCGGAGGCGTCGTACGACCTGACGGTCGTCCCGGCGTCCTGCGGTGGTGCGGCCGGCGCGCTGACCAGCAGCGACAGCCTCGTCCCGTGGTCGGGTAACGGTGGGTACGACGTGTCGCACTACGGCATCGACCTGGCGTACACCCCGGCGGCGGGGACGGATCCGTACCGGATCGACGCCACGACGACGATCGACGCGTCGACCACGAGCGGCACGCTGTGTTCGTTCGGTCTCGACCTGTACGGGCTGACCGTGTCGAGCGTCACGGTGAACGGCATAAGGGCGAACTTCGACCGCATTCAGGATGCATCCACAAACATGTACAAGCTGGTCGTCACCCCGGCGACCCCGCTGTACGGCGACTTCACCGTCGCCGTCGCATACTCCGGGACGCCGCAGCAGTTGACGTTCCACGGGTCTGGCGACTTCGCGGTCGGCTGGATCCCGAACGCGTCGTTCACGGTCGGGTCGACGACGTACCCGGCGGACGGTGGCGGGGTCGGGCTGGGCGAGCCGGTCGGCGCGTTCGCGTGGTATCCGGTGAACGCGACCCCGTCCGACAAGGCGTCCTACACGACGACCCTGACCGTCCCGACCGGCTGGCAGGGTGTCGCGGTCGGCGATCTGGTCTCCACGACGGCCGTGAGCCCCACCCAGGACACGTGGACGTGGGACGAGCCGGACGCCGTCCCGAGTTCGTTCACCATCGCGGCGATCGGCCGGTACCAGGCGTACCTCGGCACGCACACGACGCCCGGCGGCACGGTGGTGCCCCTGGAGATCTACGCCGACCCGATCCTCGCCTCGGCCGGCTTGGGCCCGGACCACTACATGGCCCTGACGCAGCAGCTGCTCGACTGGGGCGAGGCCTACTTCGGCCCCTACACACCGGCGGTCGCCGGGTACGTCATGAAGCGGATCCCGATCTCGTACGCCCTGGAGGTGTACGGCAAGCCGTTCTACGCCGGCGACTACGGCGATTCGATCTACGTCCACGAGTTCGCCCACCAGTGGGGCGGCAACTCGGTGAGCGTCGCCGATTGGTCCGACCTGTGGCTCGCGGAGGGCTTCGCGACGTACGTGCAGTGGCTGTGGGCCGCGGACCGCGGCGGCCAGACGGTGGAGCAGCAGGCGTTGAGCGTGTACAACCGTCCGGCCACGGATTCGTTGTGGACGGTGGCGCCGGCCGCGATGCGGAACCAGGGCGACATGTTCGGCAACTGGAACTACGACGGCGGCGCGCTCGCGTTGGCGGCGCTGCGCGTGGGCATCGGGCCCGATCTGGCGGAACAGGTGTTGCGCGACTGGTTCACGACGTACGCCGGCGGGAACGCCTCGACGCAGGACTTCATCGACCTGGCCGAGTCCGTCTCGGGCGCCGACCTGACGCAGTGGGCCGACGACTACCTGTATTCGTACGGCAAGCCGCCCTCGTGGCCGACCGCGCAGGAGTACCTTCCGGCCGGGACGCCGCTGCTGAGCTTCGCGGACGCCACCGTGACGAAGACGGTGGGGGACGCGCCGTTCACGAACACGCTTGTCTACGACGGAAGTGGCGACCTCACGTTCACCAGCTCCGATACGACCGTGGCGACGGTCGGCACCGACGGGCTCGTGACGATCACCGGCGCCGGCGACACGACGATCACCGTCGACGCGGCGGCCGTGCCGGGCCTGTGGGCGCCGGCGTCCGCGTCGTACACCCTGACCGTCCAGCCGGCCGCGGTCGACCCGACGGCCAAGCAGATCACGTCGTTCACGGTGAACGGGCTCGCGGCGACAATCCACGAGACCTACCACTCGATCACGCTGATCGTGCCGGACGGGACCGACCTGACGGCCCTCGCGCCGACCATCGCCATCAACGGCGCCTCGGTGAGCCCGGCGTCGGGCACTCCGCAGGACTTCTCGACCTCGGCCGCCGGTGTGCCCCTGAGGTACACCGTGACCGCGGCCGACGGCTCGACGCAGGTGTACGAGGTGCGCGTCGGGTATGACCAGCCGCGGCTGATGTTCTCGTACGCCTCGAACGGCAGCATGTCCAACGCGTCGCCGGCCCCCGGCGGCAGCAGCTACGTGACGTACTGGGTGAGCAACAACGGCCTGGGTGCCGCCGATGACGTGGTGGTGTCGCTGCCCATTCCGGCGGGCCTCGATCCGGCCCTGGTGACCATCAACCGCGTCGAGCCGGGAACGTACGACCCGGCGACCGGGCTGTGGCACATGGGGCACCTGGACGGCGTCGACGGCACGGGCACCAACGTGGGCGGCGGCGGCACGCTGGACATCCAGTTCACGATCCCGACCACCGCCGTGACCGGCGATGAGTACAGCTTCGTCGCCACGATCATCAGCGCCAACGGGGCGCCCGTCGAACCGGACCCAACGGCCTTCAACCCGTCCCCGCCGCTCACCTACTACGTGGTGGCCCCGGGCGAGGGCTGGCTGATGCCGGTCGCCCACGGTTCGACGGTGTTCCCGACCGGAACCCGCAGCTCCTACTACATGTCGCTCGGCGCGCTCGGGACCGGCCCGGTCGGCGACGTGGTCGTGCACACCGCGATCCCGGACGGGTTCACGTTTGTGAGCGCCG
>WQUE01000279.1 GCA_009785885.1 Actinomycetes bacterium | reverse complement strand
AGCCGGGCGTCCGTGAACGTCAGGTCGCCGATGCCACTCACCTTGACGACCTTGTCGCCCTGCAGGATGGGCACATCGGCATGGCCGAAGCGCCGCCGCGCCGTCGTGATCTCCAGCGGACCCGCCCCAGCGGGGACATCAAGATCCTCCCCGTCCCGGAAAACCCCCTTGATCGACGATGCGGGAATGCACGGATATCGCGTGCCCGCCTCGCGCGCGACCGGCAGGTCGATCACGCCGGAACTGTCCTGGCCCGTGCCGACATGAACCGGGGTGATGGCCTGCCAAACTAGCTGAACCGGCGTCATTCTGCCTCCTTGCTCGCGTAATTCCAGACGCCCCACAGGGACAGTCCGTAGCCGTCGATCCGATCGTGTTCACCGTCGCTCACCGGCGCCAGCCACAAGGCGTTGAGTCTCGGTTCGACGAGCGGTTGGGGCAGCTCGAAGAAGTACGTGCTGCCGGCCGGCGCGGCCCACCGGGTCGCCTTGGGACGCCGTTTGGTGTTGTCGTAGTCCCAGCCCGCGACCGTCTCGGGACGGTTCACGACGGCGGCGACCAGCCGGGCGCCATTCAGGGCCGCAAGGTGGGACGGCGGGTTCGCCACGGTCCGACCCTCGATCCAGCCGGGCTTCCAACCGCCGGAAAACAGGCCGGGCGTCACGAGTCGCAGGGCGACGCGGTTGGCCGACGTGACAGCCGTGACCAGGTCGGGCGTCAGCACCGGCTCAGCCTCGCCGCCGGCACCCAAGGACGTCACCGTGACGGGACGACGCTCGCCGCCGAAGTGCCCGACCGTCCTCAGCCCGGTGAGCGCGCCACAGTCGAACCCAGGCAGGTCGCCGGGCACCTCGACCCGGACGAACAGGGCCCACCGGGCGTGCGTCCGGTCGGGTTCGCCGGGTTCACGGGGAACGTTGTCGCCGTCCTCCCAGGCCCGGAACTCGGTCGTGAACAGCTTGCCCAGGGCGGCGGTCTTCGTGCCGGACGTGAGGCCGACGTGCACACGTTCGTCCGTCGGGGGCGGCGGTACCCGCGTCAGGTGGGCGATGTCTTGGCCCATCAGCCAGGCCCGCACGTCCGGCCACGACCAGAACCGGTAGCCAGACAGGGGTTTCTCGTCCCAGGACACGGCGACGGGCAGCAGCCCCACCTCGGGCATGGGGACGTCCGGAGTGAAAGGATCCGGACGGAGCGCCTTCGGACGGCACGCAGCGCGTGAAGCATCCACCGGGAGCGGCACGGCATCGGCCGGGGCCGGTAGCACGATGGGGGACGAACCATCGGGGCCGCGGGTGAACCACAACCCGTGGCACCGGATCGTCTTGGCGGCTTGGGCGTGCGCGCCGTCCCACGTCCACCCGAGGGTGTCGCCGATCACGGTACGGATCAGGCCCATGACCGTCGACGGGCCGGGCAGGTCCAGGCTGTGTGCCCGGGTCTCGTCGTCGGCGCCGGTGAACGGTCGGGCGTCGCGGAACAGCAGCGGAGTCAGCGCGTCGACGCGCAACGTCAGGGTGGTCATGACGCGCCTCCCGTCGCGACCCGGTCGGGAGCCTCGGCGTCTGGTGAGATCCCGGCGAGGAACCGGGCGATGATCAAAGAGTCCGCGAAGTGCCCCGCGGCGGCGAGGCCTCGCCGTCCCACGTCGGCGAACCGCGGAATGCCCTCGTCCTTGATCGTCGACATCTCGTCCTTGGGGATGCCGGGCTCGCTGTGGTCGTACACGCGGCGGATCTCGGCGTCCAGGACGTCCGGACGTTGCCCGTCCGACGGCCACGTCCGCACCAGGTCGCGCAGCGCGTGCGGCAGGCCCCGGCTGATCCGGCCGGCCTGGGCCCGCTCCACCCAGGCAGCCAGACCGGTGGGCTTCGCGACGTCCTCCCAGGTTTGACGCACACGCAACGGTTCGCCGCTACGGTGGTACACGCCGAACGCCACCGAGTGACGCTCGTCCTTCGCGTGGGCCTCGCAGTCGTGCGCCCGCTGGATCGCCCGGCTGAGCGGTTCTTTGTCGTGGCACACGGCGAGCCCGGCCGAGAGCGTCGGCGTCTTCAGGCCAACCGTGAAGGCGTGGGGTTCCAGGTGCCGTCCGAACGCGTCGTTGAGTTCGATGGCGCAGGCCAGCGCGGTGGTGACGGGCAACAGCGCCAGGACGTCGTCCCCGCCGGTGTACACGGGCACCCCGCGGTGCTCGTTGATGATTCGGCAAGCATCTTCCGCGAACGCGTCCAGACTGCGGGACATGGCCCGCTGCTGCCCCGCCGTCCGGCTCTTGCCGAGCAGTTCGCCCATGTGGTCCCCGTCGGCGACCAGGACGCAGAAGTACGCGAAACCGGGGACGAACTCCGGGTCGTCGTGATCGTCCATGTCCTGGTTGACGTACGGGGACGGCGCGGACGGGAAACTCGGCTCGATGGCCCGCTGCGCCAGCTCGCGGGTGGACGGCACGTGGTGGGGCGCCGGCCCGTCCGCCTCCCGGAGCCGGTCGAGGTACGCCCGCCGGTTCAGCCGCTTGAGCAGCGAGATCGCATCGAGCGTCTCGGACGGTTTCAGGAACAGCGGCCCCTCCTGCAACACCGTGGGGACGCTGTACTGGTTCGGCCCCGTGACGACGGACGCGCGGCTCGGGTCCAGCGGTGAGTTGAAGATGCCCTCGTCGTCGCCCGTCGTCTGGGAGAAGTTCCGGAGGGCCTTCCGGCCCGCCAACAGCCGCTCGACCTCGCCCCGCCGACGCGCGTACGACGGCTCATCCACGGGAAGCCAGACGGCGTAGAACTCCAGGAAGTCGCGGAGCTGTGCGCCTGCCCGCTCCCCGTGCGCGCCGAGGGCGTCGAACTGGGCCTGCGTGAGGTTCTCGCGATCGTCGAGGGCCTTCATCCACGCCTGCAACAGCACCTGTTTCGCTTGGCTTTCCGCCCGGGCGACGCACTCCTCGGGGTTCAGGACGATGGCCAGGATCTTGTTTGCCCCACCCTTCCCGGTGTCGCACGGGAACACCCGTCCGATGCCGAACTCGCCGTCGGGCGGCGGGTCGGGGAATGCCCGGGCGGCTGCCGCGGTGATGTCGGACAGGAACGCCGATCCGGCGAACAGGTCGGACGTCCGGCGGGCGGCCGCGATGAAGTCCTGCACCGGCCCGATGGACAGGCTGACAAGATACAGGTCGCTCATACGCTCACGTCCGTCCTTGTCCAGCCGAGGTTCTGCAGGTGGTCCTCCAAGGCTTCGCGGATCGGCATGCCGCGCATCGGCCCGATCAGGGCCCGATCCGCCGCGGTGAGCTCGATGTCTTCTGGCGGGATGCGTCGGGTCAGGCGAGTGCGCTTGCCGTCCCGATCCTTCACCTCAAGCATGGCGTCCCGGCGCCACACGTTCGGGGAATCGAGAAACGCGATCATCGGCCTGAACTTGT
>WQUE01000278.1 GCA_009785885.1 Actinomycetes bacterium | reverse complement strand
TCGGTGCGTCCAGTGTGGAACAGCTGGAGGACACCGTCGGCGCCCTGACCAACCTGGACTTCGACGAGGCGACCCTCGCCCGCATCGACGAGTACGCCCTAGACGGCGACATCAACATCTGGGGCTCCAGCTTCCTGTAGTTGGCTGCGGGGCGGGGTGGTGGTTCCGGGGTGCCAGTGGGGCACCGCTCGGGTGGTCGTACGGCGCGCGGCGCAGGCGCACGTTGTTTCACGCAAAGCGAAATCTCACTGAAAGTCGTGCGGTCTCCAGCGAACACCCTGATGACGTTGCCTCCGAGGCGGACAGACAGCTGCGAGTTTGGTTGAGCGCGCCCCATGAGCGACGAGAATGAGAGACGAACAGCGGGTTGGCAGTGTTGTGAGCAACTGATCGCCTGTGCACTGCCCCCCCCCTCCTGTCCGCGTCGGCCATGGCGGTCGGCGCATCGAAGAGGCAAGGAGTGATGGATGTTCAAACGGAAGTTGGCGTCAGAATCGCCAGGCGGGGGCCGCCGTGGGCTCTGGGCTGTGGTCCTCACCGCGCTCGCAACTGTGGCGGGGGTGTTCGCTCCCAGCGCGCCACCGGCCCAGGCGCTCGGTGTCTACGTGCTGCAGGCGCAAGGCCTTGATTCGTGCGCGGCGCCCACGACGAGTGAGATGCAGAAGTTCTGGACCGGCGGTAGCTCGTGGTGGTACTGGGGTATCTACATCGGTGGCAGCGCGCGAAGCTGCTCCCAACCGAACTTGACTGCTTCCTGGGTCACGACAGTGACGAGCGGCGGGATGGCATGGAGGCTCTTGCCCATCTGGGTGGGTCCGCAGGATCCGTGCCAGAAGTATGGCGCGAGCATCAGCACGAACACGACGACGGCCTACGCGCAAGGGCAGAGCGAGGCCGCGGCCGCGTACCGCGCCGCGCTGGGCCTCGGATTGCCGTCCAATACTGTTCTCGTCTACGACCTGGAGGCGCGTTACACGCAGACGGCCACTTGCGCAGCGGCCGCGAAGTCGTTCATCAGCGGGTGGGTGGCGTATCTCCACGTTTCCCCCAGACAAACGGCCGGTGTGTACACGTCGGCCTGTCTGGGCAACATCGCCCAGTACGCGGGAATCGCGAACGTGCCGGACTTCATCTGGGCGGGGGACTGGTCGAACGTGAAGTCCACCTCAACACTGTCGTGCGTCGGCAACTCACTGTGGGTCCACAGCCAGCGGCACAAGCAGTATCGTGGCAACTACAATCTGTCATGGAATGGCATCGCCAAGTACGTCGATCTAGACTGTGCGAACGCCCCTGTCGATGGCTCCAGTCTCGTCAATCTCTCGGGTTCGGGGTGCGCATGAACACGATGTCGCACTCTCGTGGGCGAACCCCGCGGGTTCTCACGGCCGTGGGCTGGACCGTCGTGGCGGCGCTTCTGACCGCCTGCGGCGTGTCGCCTCTGTCTCCGGGGCAAGCGCCGGCGGGCAAACCGTCGAGCCCGGGCGCGCAGTCCTCGAACCGGGCAACGCCGATGCTCCCGCCCCAGGCTGCGCTGCATGGTCAGTTTGTCGGGCTCGGCCGCAACGGGCAGGCGTGGAGCACCACGAAGACCGACAAGCAGGTGCTTCTCCGGACGGCGTGCGGCTGGCAGAACATCACACTGCCCGTCGCCCCGGCGGCGGGTGACAGCGTCGCCGTCAATGGTGACACCATTGTCGCGGTGGGCTTTCAGGCCGGGAATATGGTCGTCCAGAGTTCCCCCGATCTTGGCAGGACGTGGTCCACGAAGACAGTGCCATCCGCCCAGCCCTCGGCGTACGCCAATGTGGTCATGTCCCCGGCAACCGGACGTTTCGTGGCCGGCGCGCAAGTCATGGATAGCCTGGGTGCAGGCGGCGGGTCGGGCCCAGGCATCATCGGTGATCCATCGAGTGGCATGGTGCAGGCGATCGACGTACCCGGGGACGCCCGGGACGCCGGTTGGGCGGGAAACGCTCTGGTGGCTCCTGACAATGGTTTCGGTGGCACGGGCACCCGCTTGTTCCGCAGCGACGATTTCGGCGCGACATGGACCGACCTCACCAAGGCGATCACGGGAGCCGACCCACCCGACCATGACACGCCGCTCGACACGCCGTACTTCGGCCCAGCCCTCACCCTGGGTGACGGCACGGCCATCGTGCTGGAGGAGACGACTCCGGGCTCGGGTGTCTCCGTCAGGGTCCTCCGTTTTTCCGGCGACGGGAGCCATGGGGAGATCGCGACGCTCTCGGTCCCGGGGAACGTCGGCATCGGCCCCATTCCGGTTCTGGCCAGTACCTACGGCGCCGATGGCGTCATCGTGGCCGCGTTCGACAGCCCAACGTTCCAGGTGGTCACGGAGGATGGCACGGTGAGCACGATCTCAGCCGCCGGCCTTCCCGCGGCGCCGGGAGCGATGAGCTTCCAGGACGCGACCAACGGCCTGGCCCAGGTGACCATGTCCAGTTGCGCCAACGGCAAGACCGATTGCACCTCGACGACGACCACCTACGCCACAACCGACGGCGGTCACTCCTGGGTCGCCGTGTAGCAGCGTCCACCCTTGTGTGCCCACTCATGGGTCGACCACCAACCATTTCTGGGCACGCAAGTGGTCGGCGCCCGGGCGGCGGTCAGTCGTCAAGCGCTGGGGTGATCACGGGGACGGGCAGCGTGTCGAAGTCGGCGTCCCAGGTGGCGACGGCGGCGTTGTGGTCGGTCGCGACCGCCGCGATGTAGGCGTCGGCCACCTTGTTGCCCCGAGCGCCCATGGCGTGGCACGAGGCGAGGAACGATTCGACAGGTGAGGTCATGGCCCGCACATCGGCGCGGTAGCCGGGGTGGCGTCGTATGGTGTCCGCGAACGCGCGGATCCTTGACCACTCGACTGGCGGGGTGCTGGTGGCCGGGTTTGAGGCGATGCGGGCGAACCCGCTCCAGACGACATCGGGAACGGCGACACCGCCTTCCTTCAAGGAGTCCGCCACGAACCTTACAGCGGCATGGTGGAGGGGATGCTGCACGATGAACGCAGCCAGCAGCACGTTCACGTCGATGACGATCATGCCTGTGCCGCTTCCTGCTCGTCGAGCCAGTCGAGCAGGGCGGCGTTCGAGGTGAGCGTTTCGGGAGGGGCGTTCCACGTCCCGCCGTGCACGACGGGCAGCCAGCCATGCTTGGGTTCCTGCTCGTAGGCGGTGGTGATGGCGTCGGACACCAACTGCTCCTTCGTCACGCGGCGGCCGCTGCGGCGGGCTTGGGCAATCCGGGCGTCGAGCAGACCGACGACGCGCGGTTCGACGCGGACGTTGAGCTGGACCTTGTCGTGCGACAGCGTGGTCATGGCCCCTCCTGACGGTGCTCGCATCTTGCGTTCTGATGCTAGCACGAACGCCCGGCGGCCAACCGTCACCCGATCGG
>WQUE01000277.1 GCA_009785885.1 Actinomycetes bacterium | reverse complement strand
AGTTCACCTTGACGGTGATGGCCTTGTCGATCGCCAGTCCGGCGATGGCGTAGATCGCGTCGATGCGGCCGTCGCTCGTCGACGTCACCGCCGCGACCATCGCGTCGAGACCCGCCTGGGTGGACAGGTCGGCGGTGATGTCGGCATCGTGCAGGTCGACGCCGATGACCCGCTCGCCCCGCGAGCGCAGCAACTCGGCCGTGGCCTTGCCGATGCCCGACGCGGCGCCCGTGACGACAGAAATCCGTGACATGGCAGTCCTCCTTGATCAGCGCAGGCGTGCCCCCTGTGGCCGCCCGTACATGTCCTTAGTTGCACAAGCATATCAGCGGGCTCGCCGCGTGCCGCCCACGCACCCTCGGCACCAGGGGTCCCCGATCCGGCGACCAGCGCCCCCTGGCCCGGTCGGCGGATCGGGGAGGCCGGCTTTTCCGGCCAGCCGATGGGCGCCAGATCGGGCCCCATGGGCATCCCCCCGGATTCCTCGGCGGGAATCACCGGGGCGAAGCCCTCGTCGACGCACGGCCCGGACGATTTCCCGCCTGCGTTCCTCGGCGGTGTACACGATCGTGCCGATGAACCGTCGCCTGCCCGTCCCTTGTCGCCGCCGGACCAGAAAAGCAGACAATATCGCACGACGGAGACCGTCCCCCCGCGATACTGTCTGGAAACCGGGCATCTTTCGCCCGGAACGACCCGATTTCCAGACAATATCGACCTTCCGGGTCCTCGACCCTGCGATGTTGGCTTGTTTTCCGCCGTTCCCTCCCGGGGGGCGGTCAGCGCGCGGGAACGTCATCGACGTGAGCCGCCGACGACAACGAATCCCAACTCGTCGGCGTGGTCGTGGAATAGCTCACGCAGCGGGTCCCCGAACACCCACGCCCGGTGCAGCCACGGATGCGTCAGATATCCCCAGCGGAAATCGCGTGCGAGGAAGAAGTAGTAGTCCCCATTCGGATAGAACTCGGGGAAGTACACGTTGTAGCCACCCCCCAAGTAGCGCTCATCCGGCATGAACACCGGATAGACGTGCCGATCCTCGATCCGAGGGTTGTAGCGGAAGCACGTGTGCTGCCAGTCGAGAACGTACATGAACTCGTCCGTCCCCAGGCATTCGACGAAAGCGTCCCGCACGATTCTCTTGGGACGCTCGTCGTCGGACATCAGCGTGGTCGCGCCGAGGTCGTACACGTCGTGCCGGGGCCGGACCCTCCAGGGGGGTCTGGCCTGGCGATCGGACGCGGGCGCGAACCGAAACTCCTGGTCGAAGCGATGCCAGACGTCCTGATACTCGGGGTCGCTCAGGATGACCCACACGTCGTGTTGGCCGATCATCCGCGATCACCTTCCCTTTTATGCTTACGCAACAATTGCCGCGCCGCTGATCCGCGAGTGGTCGCCTGCGTCGTGGCCTACGGGTCCACGGCGGTCCTGACGGCCAGCGCGACATTCACGTTGTCGCGGACGAGGCGGGTCGTCGGGTGTTCCGGTCCGAGGATCCGCTCGCAGTCGGCGAGCGTGGCCTCGTACAGCTCGATCGCACGAGCGAGGTCGCCGGCGGCGAGGTACGCGACGGCGAGGTCGTTGCGGACGAGCAGGGTGTCGGGGTGTTCCGGTCCGAGGATCCGCTCGCGATCGGCGAGGGTGGCCTCGTACAGCGGGATCGCGCGACCGAGGTCTCCGGCGGTCCGGCAGGCGTGGGCGAGGTTCGCGCGAAGAGTCAGCGTGTCGGGGTGATCCGTGCCGAGGGTCCGCTCGGAGTCGGCGAGCATCTGTTCGTAGTCGGAGACCGTCAGGTGGGTCGTGAGCCCCAGGCCCTGCGTGACGAAGCTCCGCCCAGCAGCCGGGATTGGGACGGTGGACTCAAGACCGACCCTCACGGACACGGCGGGGGACGGGAAACCGAGTCCCTGGTCGAGGTACACCTCGAGGGGATCATCGTCCCGCGGCGCGGGCGGAAACGGCATGTCGAACAATTCCATGCCCAGATGATCGACATTCGCCGGATGCGTCCGCGCGGTGACATCGGCGACCAGGTCACGCGCGGCGGACAGACCGGCGGCTGCCCGGTCTTGCTCACGCGACCCCGCGCGGTCGAACAGGTCGGTGGCAGTGGCGAGCGCGGCGTCCGCAACCTGTGCCTCCACATTGACATCGCAACCAAACGGCCGGGCGACCGCCGCGACGGCGGTCAGCACCTGGAGACGGAACGCGCCGGACTCCAGCATCATCGCGGCCCGGAGCGCATCGCGGGCGCCGCCGGTCACCGCCGCCGGATCCTCCGCGGCCGCCCCGACGCACATCGTCGCCAGGCCGAGCAACGCCCCGGGTGCCTCTCCCGCACCGTCAGCAGCCAAGAGCCGGGCCTGGCCCAACGCCTGTTCAGCCGTCGCAACGTCGTCGGGCAGCGCCGCGTACACCTGGTTGAGCACGCCGATGAGCCGGTCGAGGCCCGGCGCCTGGTACTCCGGGGGGACGGTGACGGACGGCGGCGTCCACCGTCCCTCACGCCAGCCCCGCAGGGACGGGCCCACCGCCCGGTGTGACGCCCGTGACGCGGCGAGGCCCTCGGCCAGCCTCGTGCCGAACTCCTCCCCGGGCATCGCCACGTCCATCGCGAGCGACCGGACCGACCAGAGGTCGGCGGCCTCCCGGACCGCCATCGACCCGAGCCGTCCGTCCCCGCTGAGAATCACACAACCCGCACCGGGCAAGGCGAGACGCGTCCGCAGATGGTTCAGGGTGTGAAGGCAGGCGATCACGACCCGGTCCGGTTCGCCGGCCAGTGGCACCCAGGCGATGCCGTCATAGGGGAGCTGCGCCATCGCCCAATCCGCAAGGTCGTCAGGGGGCAGGCACATGAACGGCCACGACAGCCTCGTGGCCAGGTGTTCGGTGCGCTCCCGGAGTTGCGCCGCATCATCCGCGGAGTCGCACATCAGCAGGATCAGCGACGGATGATGGGCCGTCATTTCTACGGCATCGCGGAGCCGATGCCACGCGGCATCGGCATCGAGGCGGGACGAGTCGGGCATGGTCACGCGGCGCCGGGGTGAACTCGGGCGATGATGTCGCGAAGCAACGGATGGACGCCGAGCCAGTACCCGCTCGGACCGTCGGGATAGCGGAGGATGGCGCCGAGGGTTTCCAAGAACTCGAAATCCGCCTGTTGCGCACCCGTCGGAATGTATTGCGAATCCGCGGCGACCTGGGCCAGTATTTCGACCTGCTCCCGGTTCAGTCCGCTGGGCCCACCCATGAATTGCCGCCGGTATTCGGCTACGGCGCCCGCGATCGACGCGTCGGTGGCCGGAGCCTGCGGCGCGTTGAAGATGACGGCCTCAAGAAGGCGAAACAGGTCACGGAACGAGCCGCCCGAGTTCACGAGGACCGTCTCCAACTGGCGACGATCGGGGATCAGGC
>WQUE01000276.1 GCA_009785885.1 Actinomycetes bacterium | reverse complement strand
GACAAGTGCAACGTGATCCCGGGTGTGGCGGTGACGCTCACCTCGGATTCGGGCACCGACAAGTTCGACGGAGTGACGTCGGAGACGTTGACGACCGGTCCGGATGGCACGGTTACGGCGGTGGTGACGGACACGAAGGCCGAGACGGTGAAGGTCACGGCGGAGACGGCGAAGCTGAAGCCGGTGTACGGCTCCCCGGCGTCGATCACGTTCGTCGCGGGCAAGGACGTGCCCGGACCGGTGACGTGCCCCGACCCGGGCAAGGCGGGTTCGCACGTGAGCGTCGCGCCGGACCGTGTGCCGGCCGATGCGAAGTCGATCTCGATGGCAACGGCCCTGGTCACCGACCAGTACTGCAACCCGGTGCCGGGCATCGAGGTGACGTTCAGCATCCCGTCCACGGCCAAGTCCGTCCTGACGGTGACGAAGGGCACGACGGGCGCCGACGGCGTGGCGACGGCGACGCTGTCCGATGGGAATGTCGAGGCGGTGCCGGTGTCGGCGACGATCGAGGATCCGATGATGCTCGCGGGTGGCCCGGCGACGGTGACGTTCTACGACGTGACCCCGCCGGACGCGCCGACGATCGAGGTGGCGAACGCGACGACGACGGCGGGCACGGCGGAGCCGGGCTCGACGGTGACGGTGACGTGGCCGAACGGTACGACGACGAAGGACGTCCCGACGGATCCGGTGACGGGTGCCTGGACGACGCCGACGCCGGCGGGTATGCCGTCCGGTGAGGTGAGCGCGACGGCGAAGGATCCGGCGGGCAATGTGTCCGATCCGACGACGGCGCCGCTGGATACGCAGGTGCCGGGTGCGCCGGTGATCGAGACTGCGAACGCGACGACGATCGGCGGCACCGAGCCGGCCCCGGTGGATCCGGACACGAAGGTGACGGTGACGTATCCGACGGCGACCGGTCCGAAGACCGTGACGACGGAGGTGAACCCGGATGGCACGTGGTCGGTTCCGACGCCGAAGGATGCGGTGAGCGGTCCGGTCTCGGCCGTGGCGACCGACCCGGCGGGCAACGTGTCGCAGCCGGGTACGGCCGATCTCGACGTGACGCCGCCGGCGGCCCCGATCATCACGACGGGCAACAAGTCGACGATCGCCGGGACGGAGCCGGCCCCGGTCGATCCGGACACGAAGGTGACGGTGACGTATCCGACGGCGACCGGTCCGAAGACCGTGACCGCGGATGTGAACCCGGATGGCACCTGGTCGGTGGGGACGCCGACGGATGCGATCAGCGGTCCGCTGTCGGCGGTCGCGACGGATCCGGCGGGCAACGTGTCGAGGCCGGGCGTCGGCCCGCTCGACGTGGACGTCCCGGCGGCGCCGGTGATCACCACCGGCAACAAGTCGACGATCGCCGGCACCGAGCCGGCTCCGGTGGATCCGGGCACGAAGGTGACGGTGACGTATCCGACGGCGACCGGTCCGAAGACCGTGACGACGACGGTGAAGCCGGATGGTACCTGGTCGGTGTCGACGCCGACGGATGCGGTGAACGGGCCGCTGTCCGCGGTCGCGACCGATCCGGCGCTCAACGTGTCGCAGCCGGGGGTGGGCACGCTCGACGTGGTCGCCCCGGATGCGCCGGTGATCACGACCGCGAACGGCAAGACGACGGCCGGTACGGCCGAGCCGGGCGCGAATGTGCTCGTGACGTGGCCGGACGGTACTACGTCCGGTCCGGTGAAGGCCGACTCGACGACGGGTGCCTGGTCGGTGACCACACCCTCGACGATGCCCTCGGGCACGGTGTCGGCGACGGCGACCGATCCGGCGGGCAACACGTCCAAGCCGGGCACCGCCCACCTGGATACCGATCCGGTCGGTGCGCCGGTGTTCACGACGGCGAACGCGACGACGACGGCGGGCCACGCGGCCGCGCCGCTGAAGCCGGGTTCGACGCTCACGATCACGTGGCCGGATGGCACCGTGACCAAGGGCATCGAGGTGAAAGACGATGGCACGTTCACGACGACGACCCCGACCGGCATGAAGTCGGGCAACATCAAGGGTGTCGTGACCGATCGGGCGGGCAACGACTCACCGGAGGGCACGGCCTACCTGGATACGCAGGTGCCGGGCGCGCCGGTGATCACGACGGCGAACAAGGACAAGATCGCCGGTACCGAGCCGGCGCCGGTGGACAACCCCACGACGATCACGATCACGTACCCGACGGCGTCGGGCCCGAAGACCGTGACCACGGAGGTCAAGCCGGACGGCACCTGGTCGGTCGACACGCCGACGGATGCGATCAGCGGTCCCATCCAGGCGAAGGCGACCGATCCGCATGACAACACGTCGCCGACGACCACCGCCAAGCTCGATGTGGACGTCCCCGCGGCGCCGGAGATCACGACGGCGAACGCGCAGACGATCGCCGGTACCGAGCCGGCGCCGGTGGACGAAGACACGACGATCACGATCACGTATCCGACGGCCAACGGCGAGAACACGGTGACGGCGAAGGTGAATCCGGACGGCACCTGGTCGGTCGGCACGCCGACGGATGCGATCAGCGGTCCGATTTATGCGGTCGCGACCGATCCGGCGGGCAACGTGTCCCCGGAGAGCACGCACGACCTGGATGTGGTCGTACCGGAAACGCCGGTGATCGCGGTCGCCAACGGCACCATGATCGGCGGCGTGGAGCCGGGTCCGGTCGATCCGGGCACGAAGATCACGGTGACCTATCCGGTCGCCGGCGGTGGCACGAAGACCGTCACGACCGACGTGAACCCGAACGGCACGTGGTCGGTTCAGACGCCGGAGGACGCGGTGAACGGCCCGCTCACCGTGAAGGCGACCGATCCGGCGGGCAACGTGTCGCCGGAGGCGAAGGCCACGCTCGACACGGTCGCTCCGGATGCCCCGCGCATCGACGTGGCGAACGCCACCGAGGTTGCGGGCAAGCCGGGTTCGGCTGAGCCGGGCTCGACGATCACGGTCACGTTCCCCGACGACACGGTCCAGAAGACGTATGTGAGGGACGACGGTTCGTGGTCCATCTCGACGCCGAAGGGCATGCCGTCCGGTGAGATCAAGGCGACCGCCACGGATCCGGCCGGGAACACCTCGAAGCCGTCGACCGCCGACCTGGACACCGTCGCGCCTGACGCGCCGGTCATCAAGACGGCCGATGGCGACGAGGTCTCGGGCACGGCGGAGCCGGGCTCGACGGTCACGGTGACGTTCCCCGATGGGACGGTCAAGAAGACCGTCGTGGACGGGGACGGCGCGTGGTCGATCCCGACGCCGAAGGGCATGCCGAACGGCACGGTCACCGCGACCGCGACCGATCCGGCGGGCAACGTGTCGGCGCCGGCGACGGCGCAGTTGGTCCGGGTGATCGTCCCGGCCGGCGGCGCGGCCCTGCCGGCGAGCGGCCTGGCCGGGGTGGCGGGCATGCTCGTCCTGACCGG
>WQUE01000275.1 GCA_009785885.1 Actinomycetes bacterium | reverse complement strand
TCGACTCCAACGCCCTGGCCTCCTCCATCGTCCTGGCCTGCCGCCCCCGCCCGGAGGACGCCCCCGTGATCACGCGGCGGTCGTTCCTGATGACGCTGAAGCAAGAGTTGCCGGGAGCCCTGCGGGCGATGATGCAAGGGGCGGTCGCGCCTGTGGATTTGGCGCAGGCGGCGATCGGGCCGGGGATGTCGATCTTCTCGCGCTATTCCGGCGTGCGGGAGGCCGACGGGTCGGACATGTCGGTCCGCGACGCGTTGCTGCTGATCAACGCCACGCTGGACGAAGTCATCGACGAGCAGGAGGCCGACTTCGACCCGGACACCAGCTTCTGCGTCAAGTGGTACCGCCAGTTCGCCTGGGGCACGCAGCCGTTCGGCCTGGCCGACCAGCTCTCCCGCTCGTCCGGCACGTCGGTCGAGGCGCTGGTCCGGGGCGGCGTCTTCGAGGCCAAGGGCGGCAAGGCCCGGCTGAGAGCGCCGTCGGAACTGGGGGCCGCCTGGGACCCGGCGACGGACGACCGCGTCTCGGTCTGGGAGGCGACGGTCCGCCTGGCGGCCATCCTGGGCCAGCAGGGCCAAGACCAGGTGGCGGCCCTGTTGCCCGCCGTCGGCGCCCGCGTGGCGCTGGACCAGGTCAAGGAGTTGGGCTTCCTGCTCTATCACGAGGCCGAGCGCCAGCGTGACGCGCGCGACGCCCTGCTCTTCAACAGCCTCGTGAAGTCCTGGAGCGACATCGGCGACCAAGCCCGCCGGGCGGCGGCCCATCGTCCACGGGCGGCGCAGGAGACCCTGGGTTTCTGAACTGGTCAATAATGTACATTTTCTTCACTTGCTGTAGGATGCCGTCATGCTGACGGTGACTTTGACCGACGCCCGGGCGAGACTGTCCGAGGTCGTCGACCACGCCCGGGTCAATCACGAGCCGGTGTACTTGACCCGGCGCAACAAGCGGGTGGCCGCGATCGTCTCCCTGGAGCAGTTGGCTGACACGACTCAGGCCGACACGCCCGGCGTCCGCCCAGGCGAGGTGGACGAGTCGCTGCGGGACCAACTCGACGAACTGTCGCGGCGCGCCTCGCGTCACCTCAAGCCCGGCACGCCGCCGCTGATCGATGTCCACGGTTTCCACGAGACCCGGCCGCCGAGGCTGTGACGTGCAGTCGCTCGACACCAACGTGATTCTGCGCTTCACGATGCGCGACGTGCCCGACCATCTGGACCGAGCCCTCGACCTGCTGGCCACGGCGGGAGCCCGCTACCTGGTCAGCGACGCGGCCATCGCCGAGGCGGTCTACGCCATGGAGGCGCACTACCAGCTAGACCGCGCGGCCGTGGTCGACCAGGTCAGCGCATTCCTGTCCGTGCCCTCGGTCGAGGCCGACCGGGCCTTGCACGCCCGCGTCTGCCAGACCTACCTCAGGCATCCCAAGCTGTCGTTCTCCGACTGTCTGCTGGCCGAGACCGCCGACGCGGCCGGCGCGACGCCGCTGTGGACTTTCGACGAGAAGCTGGCGCAGCAACACGTCGCGGCCCGCTTAGTGCCGCTGTCGGAACGGCCATCGGCGAAATGAGTGAAATGAGGCTCTCATGGCGTTGAGTAATCGTGACCGGATCAGCCGGGGATTCGAGTTGTTGGCCGAAGGGCTGGAGGCACCGGTCGACCAGGTGATGACTGGGGTCTTCGCCGGGCGTGACGATTGGAACGAGGTCTGGGCGGCGCGGGACGGGCGCGGACACACCATCGGCAAGGCCGATCCCCAGGCGCAACTGCGGGCGATCACGGAGTTCGGGCGGGAATTCGCCGGCCTGTTGTCGCGCCCGCAGCAGGCCTACGCCTCCGAGTTGCGGGAAACCCGCAACCAGTTCGCCCACAACGCGGCGTTCTCCTCCGACGACACGATCCGGGCGCTGGACACCATCGAGCGCCTGCTGTTGGCGGTCAACGCCCCCGACTCGGCCGACGACGTGCGCAAGCTGCGGCTGGAAGTGGCCGCGAGCGTGGCCTCCGAGCGGACGCGCACCGCGCTGCGCCAATCCGTCCGGGCGGCGACCTCGGTGCCGGGCGCGTCGGGGCTGAGGCCGTGGCGCGAGGTGATCCGCCCGCACGAGGACGTGACGCGGGGCCAGTTCGACGCCGCCGAGTTCGCCGCCGACCTGTGGGCGGTGGCGACCGGCCACGTCGCCGAGGCGGAGTACGTCGACCCGGTGGAGTTCTTCGCCCGCACCTACCCGACGGAAGGGTTGCGCGACCTGTTGAGCCGCGCCCTGCGCCGGGTGGTGGGCGACGGTTCGGCCTCGCCCGTGGTCAACCTGCAAACGAACTTCGGCGGCGGCAAGACGCACTCGATGTTGGCCCTGTGGCACCTGTTCGGCGACACGCCGGTGACGCGGTTCCCGCAGGAGTTGCAGGACTTGATCGCGGCCGCCGGAGCGTCGGGGCTGCGCGAGAGGCCCGTGCGGCGGGTGGCGATCGTCGGCACCCGGCTGAAGGCGGGCTCGCCGGCGGTCAAGGAGGACGGCACGGCGGTGCGGACGATCTGGGGCGAGCTGGCCTGGCAGTTGGGCGGACGGGCCGGCTACGACGTGATCGCGGCCGACGACATCGCCGGCACCAACCCCGGCCACGGGCTGCAGACCCTCCTGGAGACGTACGGTCCGGCGGTGATCCTGATCGACGAGTGGGTGGCCTACGCCCGGGATCTGGTGGGCAAAGAGGGGCTGCCGGGCGGGTCGTTCGAGACGCAATTCACGTTCGCCCAAACCCTGACGGAAACCGTCGCGGCGGTGCCGGGCACGATGCTGGTGGTGTCGATCCCGGCGTCGGACTTCGGCGAGGTGGGGCAGGGCAACGCCATCGAGATCGGCGGCACGAACGGCCAACTGGCGTTGGAGCGGCTGCAGAACGTGATCCGGCGGGTGGCCGACCAGTGGCGGCCGTCGTCGAAGGACGAGGCCTTCGAGATCGTGCGGCGGCGGCTGTTCCAGGACCCCGACCCGTCGGCCCGGGCGGCCATCGCGGCGACGGCCAGGGCGTTCGTCGCGATGTACCGCAAGGATGCGCCGTTGTTCCCGCGTGACGTGTCCGGCCCGGGTTTCGGCTACGAGAACCGCCTCAAGGCGTCGTACCCGTTGCACCCCGAACTGCTCGACCGGCTGTACGAGGACTGGTCGACGCTGGCGCGGTTCCAGCGCACCCGGGGCGTCCTCAAGCTCGTCTCGTCCATCGTCCACGAGTTGTGGGCCAGCGACGACGCCTCGCCGTTGATCCTGCCGGGCGGGGTGCCGCTGGCGACGACATCCGTCAACACGGACTTGACGCAGTACCTGACGGACTCGTGGAAGCCGATCATCGACTCCGACATCGACGGGCCGAACTCCACCGCCCGCGTGATCGACAACAACCGGCCCAGCCTGGGCGCCAGGCACGTCACGAGCCGGGTCGCCCGGAGCGTCTTCAT
>WQUE01000274.1 GCA_009785885.1 Actinomycetes bacterium | reverse complement strand
GCGTACAGGATGTGGAAGAACTCGTTGTCCCAGCGGGTCGGGTGGTACGTCCACGTCACCTCGATGCCGGACGTGATCGTGTCGTCGCCCGCGCCGGTGCCGAAGTCGCTCTTCCAGCCCAGGCCCTGCTGCTCCATCGGGGCGGCCTCCGGGTCGGGCCCGACGTGGTCGCCCTCGGGCGCGGCGCCGTGCGTCTTGCCGAACGTGTGGCCGCCGGCGATCAGCGCGACCGTCTCCTCGTCGTCCATGCCCATACGAGCGAACGTCTCGCGGATGTCGACCGCGGCCGCGAGCGGATCCGGGTTGCCCTCCGGCCCCTCCGGGTTGACGTAGATCAGGCCCATGGTCGTCGCGGCGAGCGGCGTGTCCAGCTCGCGGACACCCGAGATCGGGTACCGCTGGTCGGTCGCCAGCCAACTCGTCTCGGAGCCCCAGTACACGTCGTCGTCGGGCTCCCACGTCTCGACCCGTCCGCCGCCGAAGCCGAAGATCTTCAGCCCCATCGTCTCCATCGCCACGTTGCCGGCGAGGATCATCAGGTCGCCCCACGACAGCGCCTTGCCGTACTTCTTCTTCACCGGCCACAGCAGACGCCGCGCCTTGTCGAGGCTCACGTTGTCCGGCCAGGAATCCAGCGGGGCGAAGCGCTGCTGCCCGCCGCCGGCGCCGCCGCGGCCGTCGTGGCTGCGGTACGTCCCGGCCGCGTGCCAGGCCATGCGCACGATCAGGGGGCCGTAGTTGCCGAAGTCGGCCGGCCACCAGTCCAACGAGTCGGTGAGGACGGCCGCGATCGATTTCTTCACGTCCTCCAGGTCGAGCGCGAGGAACGCCGCCTTGTAGTCGAAATCGGCGCCGAGCGGATTCGCGACGGCCGGGTTCTTCGCCAGGATCTTCAGGTTCAGCCGCTCGGGCCACCAGTGGGTATTGTCCGTGCCGACGGCTCCCACCACCGGGCACGCGCTTGTGCTGTCGTTCGCCATGATCACTCCTTGTCAACTGAGGGCTTGGCCCGGTGAGGCGGCCGGGGGATCCAGACCGTCGCCGGTGACACGTGCGACCTATCTCACCGGCGAACCAACGGTCCTGAGGGGCTTCGTCGGCTCCTCAACGGGCACATCCCAGCCTACGTCTTCTCCATGAACGAATACTCATCCGTCAATCGTTCGACGGTAAGGGTCTCCTGTGAGATCCCTGCGCGGACGTGCGCAGCCACGGGAATCACGGGCGCAGGCCGGCAGGGGCACCACGTGAACATTGTCCGGACGGCGGTAGCCGGGCCCGGTGCCCACGAGCCGCGGTCGGTAGTCCATGCCCCAACACGACCGCTGTTAGGCAGTTTGCAGACGATTCGTTGGGCAGTTTGCGGACGATTGGTGAGACAGTTTGTGGAAGACACCCAGGGGGCGCCCGGGCGGGTTCGGGACGATTTCCCTTGTCAGCTACGGCTTGTCGATGTCGTGGAACCACGATCGGCGGGTGGGACGGGACGCCGGCCTCGACGAACTCAACCGGCGTCCCCCATCCCCGAGGATCAGCGGATCCCCCGGGCACCGCGTCAGATCGCGGTGGCGGAGAACCGCGACTGGGCCGTGTCGTACTCGTCGACGCGGACCCGGATGGCGTCGCCCACGGCGCCGCCGGCGCCACGGACGAGACCATGGGTTCCGTCCTTCGTGGCGACCAGCACGCCGAACGGCAGCACCTTGTCGACGGTCACGTCGAGGACGTCACCGCTGCGCATGAGGCTTTCCGGCATACGTGTCACCCCCTTCCAGATACTTGGGGTGGGCTCGCAAGGCCCGATCACGCCTGACCCAAACCTCTCTTGTCGCGGGTCACAACGGATACGGATCGCCTGGCGGCGCCACGCGGCTCAGCGTACCAGTCGCGGCGGCGGCGTGAACGGTCCGCGCCCCACGGGTCAGGGGCACAACGCCGGCAGGGGCACGACGTGGACGCCGTCCGGGCGGGTGAACGCGCGTCCGTCCGCGGTGACGATCGCGAGGAAGCGCGGCGTGGTGGTCATGCGCCCGGCGATCGCCCGTAGTCCGGCGGCGGCCGCGTCGAGAACGCCCGGGATCTGCGCCAGCTTGACCTCGATGCCCGCCCACTGGTCGCCCTTCACGACGACCTGGTCGATCTTTTTGCCGTAGGCGTCCTGGAAGGAGCAGATCTCGAAGCCGCCGGCCTCGGCATACGTCGCGAGATCGCGAAACGCCAGGGACTCGAAGAGCTGGCCCAACGCCTCGTGATCACGCAACAGATCATCCGGTTCCGCGCCCATCGCGGCAACCGCCAGGGACGGGTCGACGAGGTGCCTCTTCGGGGCGCGGCGGGCGGGCGCGGACGACCGCAGATGCCCGCCCCACGCCGGTTGCTCCGCGACCACCCACAGCCGTATGAGCGCGTCCAGGTAGACGGCGATCGTCGCGGGGTCGATCGGCGCACCGAACGCGGCCGAGTCCGTCTGGAGACGCCGATTGGTGACGTAGGTGGCCGTGTTGCGGCCGACCGCCGACAGGAGGGCTCCCACCTTGCGCGGGTCCCGCCTGATACCGTCCACCGTCACGATGTCGGCCGATGCGACCGTGCGAAGGTAGGCGGTGTTCAGCACCTGGCACGTGGGCGTGTCCAGCCCCAGATGGGACGGCCACCCGCCCCGGCAGATGGCGTCGGCGATGTCGGTCAGGGCGAACTCGTCGGACGTGTCCGCCGCATCGTCCCTCCACAAGCGCCCGAGCGAAACCTGCCCCGTGCCCTGCCCGGTCTCGAACAGGGACATGGGCCGCATCGTCATGCGCACGAACCGCATCGCCCCGCTGTGGCGGGTCGCGTCGTCGGCGGGCGTCGCGGACCCGGTCAGGATGAACTGCCCCGGTTCGCCCCGGTCGTCGACCTCGGCGCGCACCGCATTCCACACGTCCGGCACGAGTTGCCACTCGTCGATCAGGCGCGGCGCATCGCCCGCCAGCAGCCCGGCCGGGTCCGCTAGGCCCGCCAAGCGAGCATTCCGGTCGCGATCGAGCCGCACATGACTCGCAGCGACTTGCAGCGCGGTCGTCGTCTTCCCGCAGGCCTTGGCGCCCTCGACCACCACGGCGCCGGCACCGCGCAACAGCGCGGCCAGCTGCCCGTCGACGACGCGGGCGCGGTAGGACGGGGTCCGTGGCATGTCTTCCAGCATAGCCAGAAACGCGGAGATTCGTGGAATGCGATACACGAATCTCCGTGAATGGGGCGCGATCCGGTCTCAGGACACCAGTGTCGGCAGGTCCTGGCGCAGCAGGTACGCGAGGCAGACCCACGCCGGACCGGTGCGATCGACGAGGAAGTCCTCGACCAGCTCCAGGTCGCCGGACGGCAGGCTCATCGACCAATACGCTGTGAGGAGGGCGTACGCGTCGCCCAACTCGGCGACGTCCACGCCCGCCAGCGTGGGGGCCGCGAGGCCGCGGGTGGCGA
>WQUE01000273.1 GCA_009785885.1 Actinomycetes bacterium | reverse complement strand
ACGGGTGGTTCCGACCACGGGGGCCGCCGCACGCACATCATCCAGATCCTGCGTGACACCCGGCAGCCGCTGTCCGTGTCGGAGATCGCCGAGATGGTCGGCGTCCACATCAACACGGCCCGTTTCCACCTGGAGTCCCTAGTCGACGCCGGATTGGCGACGCGGCAGACCGAGGTGCGCCAGGCGCCCGGACGACGCCGCATCCTGTACGCGGGCACCCTGCCGAACCAGACGCATGAACGCGCCCAGGGGTACCGGGTGCTGTCGGAGATCCTCATCACGGCGATCGTCGCCAAGTACCCCGACGTCGGCGATCAGATGCACCAGGTCGGCGCCGATTGGGGCCGGTACCTGACGACGAAACCCGCCCCGTACGAGGTGTTCGACGAGGACCAGATCGCCGAGCGGGTCGTCGACAAGCTTGATGCGCTGTGGTTCGCGCCGGAGATGCGAAAAGAAGCAGACGAGCAGGAGATGCTGCTGCACAACTGCCCGTTCATCCGTTCCGCGATGCACGCACCCCAGGTCGTGTGCCAGCTGCACGTCGGGATGATCAACGGTTCCCTGGAGGAACTGCGGTCGTGCTTCCGCATCACCGAGATGTGGCCCCAGGAGGAGCCGCACCTGTGCCGCGGGCGCCTGGAGAAGACCGGGGATGCGCCGCTGGAGCGGGTCGTGCTGCATCCGCCGTCGGACGAGACGCGCGCCCTGGCTCGCGAATCCACACCCGTGTGACCTGCAGAAACGACGACGGGCGGAGCCGGAGCCCCGCCCGCCGTCCGCCCAAGGAAGGGCACTAGACCTTCACGCCACGCCGGGCGTAAGGGACGATGTAGATGGCGATGTGCACGAGCAGGAACACGATGTACGCCCCGAACAGCCACCACAGGCCCATGGTGTAGCCCGGGGTGATCGCCGCCGCGTTGCCGGTGGGCACGCCGAGCGTGTGCTCCTTCAGCGTGACCGCCTTGTTGAACACCTGCGGGATGAGGAAGCCGCCGTAGGCGCCGATCGCCGACACGATGCCGAGCGACGCGGAGATCTTGCGCTCCACGGCGATGCCGGCGGACTTGTGCTGGGCGTCCACCTGGCCGGCCAACTCGTTGTACACGGTGGGGATCATCTTGTACATCGAGCCGTTGCCGGTGCCGGTCGCCGCGAACAGCACCATGAAGCAGATCAGGAACAGGACGAACTTGGTCAGCTCGTGGGTGATGTTGGCGCGGATGACCATGATCGAGGCCAACGTCGAGGCGATCATCACGATGAACGCGGCCGTCGTGACGTACGCGCCGCCCAGCCGGTCGGCGAGCCAGCCGCCGAACGGACGGATCAGCGACCCGACGAGCGGGCCGAGGAACGACAGGCCGACACCGACGGCACCGAGCTGGATGGTCGAGTACGTGTGGAAGTTGTCGTTGATCAGCTTGGGGAACGCCCCCGACAGGCCGATGAACGACCCGAAGGTGCCGATATAGAGGAACGAGAGGATCCAGTTGTGCGGCTCCTTCAACGCGGCGACGTACCCCGTCGAGTCGGATTTGGCACTCGTCAGGTTGTTCATGAACAGGAACGCGCAGACGACCGCGGCGAGGATGAACGGGATCCAGAAGTAGCCCGCGGCCGGCAGGTTGATGATCTTGTGGGTCTTCGCGTTCGGCGTCAGGCCGCCCACGGCCGTGAACGCGAACACCGAGATGATGATCGGGACGAAGAACTGGATCACGGCCTGGCCGATGTTGCCGCCCGCCGCGTTCATGCCGAGCGCCCAGCCCTTGCGGCGCTGCGGGTAGAAGAACGTGATGTTCGCCATCGAGGACGCGAAGTTGCCGCCGCCGAAGCCCGCCAGCGATGCGACGAGGGCCATCACCCCGAACGAGGTGCCGCCGACGCCGTTCACGGGGTGGTTGCCGATCGCCAGGGCGAGGCAGGTGGTGGGGATCAGCAGCAGCGTCCCGGACACGATGGTCCAGTTGCGCCCGCCCAGTTTGGCCACCATGAACGTGTAGGGGAATCGCAGCGTCGCCCCGATGAGGGACGGCAGCGAGATCAGCCAGAACACCTGGCTGGAGGTGAACGCGAAGCCGAACGGGCCGGGGGTCCCGTCCTTGGCGACCTGGAGCTGCACGGCGACGATCGCCCACAGTCCCCAGGTGACGAAGCCGAGATGCTCCACGAAGATGGAGAAGATCAGGTTGCGCTTGGCGATCTTCTCGCCTCCCTGGTTCTCCCACTGGTCGACGTCCTCGGGGTTCCAGCCGTCGATCCAGCGTCCCTTGAGGAACGTCAGGGTGCTGCTGGGGGATTCGGGTGGTTTCTGCCCAACGGGGGCTTCACTCATGTTCGGACCTTTCCGTGACCTGTCGTGCGCTGACAGGGTGGATGAACAACCAGGGGTGATGCTACTAGTGAAAACACTTTGATGCAACAAGCATCCGGTAACAACCAATGCTCAGCAGACCATGCCGGCGTTCGCTATCGGCGAAACGGCCAGTGAGGCGCGGTCGGCCGGTTTCCGGCGGAGGGATGATACCGGGCCGCGCAAGCGTCAGGATCCCGAAGGGGACGCCGGGGCCGCGACGAAGACGACCGGGTGCTCCGCCGTCCCGGACCCCAACCGCTCCTGCATGACGTCGAACGCGGCCGGGTTCGCGTCGACGAGCACGAACCGGCGTCCCAGCGCCTGCGCGACCGCCCCCGTCGTCCCGGACCCGGCGAACGGGTCCAGCACCCAGTCGCCCTCGCGGCTGCTCGCCTGGATGATGCGGCGGAGGATCCCTTGCGGTTTCTGCGTCGGGTAGCCGGTCTTCTCTTTCCCGGTGGGGGAGACGATCGTGTGCCACCACACGTCCGTCGGCAGCTTGCCGCGCGCCGCCTTCTCGGGCGTGACCAGGCCGGGCGCCATGTACGGCTCCCGGTCGACCGCCTCGGCGTCGAACACGTACCGCGCCGGGTCCTTGACGTACACGAGGATCGTGTCGTGCTTGGCGGGCCAGCGGCGCTTCGTGCGGGCGCCGTAGTCGTACGCCCAGATGATCTCGTTCAGGAAGCGGTCGCGGCCGACCAGCCCGTCGAGCAGCACCTTCGCGTAGTGGACCTCGCGGTAGTCCAGGTGGAGGTACAGCGTGCCGTCGTCCGCGAGGCAGCGCCACACCTGCGTGAGACGGGGCTCCAGGAACGCCCAGTAGTCGGCGAAGGCATCGTCGTAGCTGGTCAGGCGGCCTCTGATGGTGTCGTACGTCCGCCCCTGGAAGCCGATGCGTGCGCCCGTGGGGGACGCGACGGTCCGGATGGTCGTGCGTTGCTGCGTCCGTCCGGTGTTGAACGGGGGATCCAGGTAGGCCAGGCGGAAGACACCGTCCGGCAGGGCGGGGAGCACGTCCAGGTTGTCGCCCCGGATCACCAGGCTCGGCCCGTCCGGGCTCCAGCGCACCTCGTCGGTCCTGCGCGTCACGGAGTCATCCTACGGGCG
>WQUE01000272.1 GCA_009785885.1 Actinomycetes bacterium | reverse complement strand
CCGGGTGGGGTCGTTGATCCAGATTCGCTCGACGAGGTGAAGCCCGGGGCGGCCGATCTGCTCCGGGAGCGGGAAGTCGAACGTCATCGACACGCCGTAGGCCACGGGACTGATGGTGCCCGAGACGACGGTGGCGGTGATGGGCCCGGCCCAGGCGGGCAGCGCGGTGGTGTGGCGTCCGGGCAGGGTGACACCCACGGTGATGCCGCCGGCGACGAGGGCGGCCGCAAGGCCGAGGACGAGCCAGCGCCAGCGTGCCCGGCCCGGTCGCGGGGAACGCGGCACGGGCACGTCGTCGGTGCCGAGGATCGTGCGGAGGTCCGCATTCGCACGTTCTGACAGGCCGGCGGGTGCGATCACCGGATTGGCCTCGCGGAGCTGTGAGACGAGAGTCATGACAATCCTCCTTCGTAGACGGGTTCAGTTGCCTGGACGGTGACGCACGATGGGCTCGGCTCCTCGACCAGGACGGTCTTGAGCGCCGCGCGGGCCCGGTGGAGCCGCACCCACAGGGCCGGAACCGAACAGCCGGCCAGCCGGGCGCACTCGGCGCCGGACAGGCCGTCCCAGTAGAACGCCATGAGCAGCTCCCGTTGGGTCTCGCTCAACCGCTCCAGGCCCGCCATGACGGCACGGCCGGCCGGGTCGGGCCGGGCTTGCGGTTCCTCGCGGGCCAGCCGGTCGGCCGTCTCGGTGAGACGCCTCCGCGACCGGTGCTCGGCGTACACCAGGTTCCGCGCCGTGACGAACAGCCAACCCACCCCGGGTGGCTCGTCACGCTGCCAGGCGAGGCGGAACACCTCGGCCGCGCAGTCCTCGGCGTCGGCCCGCGTGCCCAGGCGCCGCCAGGCGTACGCGAGGACCCGCGGATACTGTTCCGCGTAGAGGTCGACGAACGCCTGGGTGTCGTGCATGCTCACACATGTCGGACGGGGCCGGAACCTTACACCGGCCCGGAGGTGGGCTGCGGGGCGGTGCCAGGCAGCACGTACTCCACCCAGGCGAAGCTGCCCCGGACGGTGCGGCACATGAACTCGTGCACCCGGTCGCGCAAGGCCTGCTTCGGGTCGGGCAGACCCTGCCACGCGGACGGACGGATCGCCGGCCCGACGATGATGCTCATGTGCGGCTTGAGGCGGCGGGAGAACCGGCGCCGGTACGTCACCGCGTACGGCACGACCGGGGCGTCCGCGCCGACGGGATACGTGAACGAGTACGCCGGAAAGTCACGGATGCCGTTGTAGAACGGCCATTCGTGGGCCTCGGGGAAGACGGCCACGGGGCAGCCGCGGCGCACGGCCACGTCAAGCGCCGCCCGGAACTTCCGCTTCCCGGCGGGGGTCGTGTTCAGCGGGATGCCGCCGAGCATCGGCACGAGGTGCCGCACGAACGGCACGGACACCGCCGTCGGCCCGGTCACGATGTACGCCCGGCGCGGGAACGCGAGCAGGAACGGGATGAACACGTCGAACCAGTTCGTGTGGTTGCCGTACAGGTAGCACCCGCCCGCCTCGCGCACGATGTCCCGGCCGCGCAGCCGTACGCCGTGCGCGAGTGCGAGCACCAGCGCCACCGGCGGGAGCAGCACGTAGTACAGGAACGCCGACACCCCATGCCAGGCGGGGTTACGCCGCTGGTACGGATAGCCCTCGTCGATGACCCGCTCCGGGAATCCCCGGCCGGCCTCGCCGAAGTCCGCCGTCGCGACATCCGTGACGACGATGCGCTGCCCCGCCTTCACGCGCACACTCCCTCGACGTGTCTGACGATCCGGTCGGCGGCATCGGCGAACAGGGTCGCGGCCTGGGCGGCGCGCATCCGAGCCCGGGCGTCCGGGTCCTGGAGCAGCGACGTGGCCATCCCGGCGGCGTCGCCGACGTTCCGGGCGTACACCGACAGGCCGCGCTCGGCGAAGAAGCGGGCGTTCTTCGTCTCGACGCCCGGGATCGCGCCGGTGTGCACGAGGGGCAGCCCCGCGACGGCAGCCTCCGTGCTGGACACCGCGCCCGGCTTGCCGATGGTCACGTCGGCGGCGGCCAGGAAGTCGGGCACCTGCTCGGTGAAGGGGACAACCGTGACGCGCGGGTCGTCGCGGAAGCGCCCGGCGATCGTCCGGAACCACTCGGCGCGCCGTCCGGCGAGCACGACGACGTGCGTGGTCGCGTCGCCCCTCGTCAGCAGGTGGTCGCACACCGTGGTGCTGTACGCCCCGCCGACACCGCCCGACATCAGCAGGTAGAGGGGACCGTCCGGCGGCAGGCCCAGCCGGGCGCGGGCCGACGCCTTCGATCGCAGCCGCCGGAACGCGGAGCCGACCGGCAGCCCGGTGGCGACCAGGCGGCGGCGGGGCATGCCGTGGCGGACGCAGTCCTCCAGCACGTCGTGATGCGGCACGAAGTAGCCGTCGACCCGACCCTCGGAGAAGAACGGGATGCACGCGTAGTCGGTCAGGATGCCGAAGAACCGCATCCGTGACGGGTGGCGCTTGCGGATCATCGACAGGGTCTCCTGCGGGAACACGTGCGGTGCGAGCACGGCGTCGTAGCCGCCTTCCTCCAGGAATGCGCGGGTGGCTTCGACGTAGCGGGTGTTGGCGAGCCGGATCGGCGACGGTACGGGCGTACGCGTGTAGGCCTCGCCCAGGGCGTAGACGACCCCGAACGTGGGCGGCGCCTTCAGCGCGGCCCAGCAGTACAGGCGCGAGGCGATGTCACGCACCCGTCCGGTGCGCCCACCGGGGGCGGGTTCGATCCGTGCGGCGGCCTCACCGGAGGAGGCGAGCAGGCGCTGACCGGCGAGGTACACGTCGAGGGCGTCCATCGCCTCGCACGAGTGGCCGCGCGCCGCGAAAGCCTCCGCGACGGCCGCCGCGACGTGGTTGTGGCCCTCTCCCATGTTGCGGGCCAACGCCAGTGCCTTCACCCGTCCTCCTTTGCGTGTCGTGGACGCGGCTCAGGGGAGGCGGCCGCGTGGGGCATCGCCCTTGCCGGGGGGACAGCTGCCTGGGTCATGCCGTCCGGGGGCGACGCGAGGCCCACGCTAGCACGGAGGTTTCGTCGGGGACGGCGGTGCTCAAGGTCCTCGGCGCCCGCCGGGTTGGCCCGCGGCAGCCTCAGCGGGCCGCTCCGCCGTGCCACCAGTCGTTGATCAACCGGTACGCCATGGACGCCCGTGCCGGCGGGATCACGTCACCGGCGGCGACCGCCGCGCTCAGGTCGTCCGGCGTGAACCAGCGGGCCGATTCGATCTCGTGGCCGTCCACGCGCACGGCGGTCGTCGCGGCGCGGGCCGTGTACCCCAGCATGAGGGAGCGGGGGAACGGCCACGGCTGTGAGGCGACGTACCGCACGTCGGTGACGTCCAGGCCCACCTCCTCGGCGATCTCGCGGCGCACGGCCTGCTCGACGGACTCGCCGGCTTCGACGTACCCGGCCAGGACCGACATCCGTCCCGGCGCCCAGACGCGCTGGTGCC
>WQUE01000271.1 GCA_009785885.1 Actinomycetes bacterium | reverse complement strand
CCGCACGGTGCGCTCGTCCCGGATCGAGCCGATGAACTGGGGCATGACGCCGACACCACCGGTGACGGCGATCGTCCCCGCATCGGGCGTGAGCGCCCCGCCGATCAGGCGCAGCAGGGTGGTCTTCCCCGATCCGTTGGGACCGACCAGCGCCGCCTTCGCGCCCTCGCCGACACGGAACGATGCGTCCACCAGCAGCAGGCGCCCGTCCGGCAGGTAGAAGTCGACGTGCGCGACCTCGATGCTCCCCATGGTCGGCTCAGTCCGATGGCACGGTCAGGATCTCGGCGCCATCCGGGGTGACGACGAGCGACTGCTCGAACTGGGCGCAGCGGCTGCCGTCGCGGGTCAGCACCGTCCAGCCGTCGTCCCACTGCTTGGTCGCCGGGGAGCCGAGCGTCAGCATCGGCTCGATCGTGAACGTCATGCCGACCCGCATCGGGGTGGACAGGCGTGGTTCGTCGTAGTGAAGGATCACGAGCCCCGAATGGAACGCCGTATGGACGCCGTGCCCGGTGTACTCGCGCACCACGCCGTATCCGAACCGCTTCGCATACGACTCGATCACCCGGCCGATCACGCTGATCGGCCGCCCCGGACGGACCGCCGCGATGCCGCGCTCCATGGCCTCGCGGGTGCGCTCGGCGAGCAGGCGCGAGTCCTCGTCGACATCGCCACAGAAATACGTCGCACACGTGTCGCCGTGCACGCCGCCCTTGTACGCCGTCACGTCGATCTTCACGAGGTCGCCGTCGTCCAGCGGGCGCGCGTCCGGGATGCCGTGGCAGATGACCTCGTTCACGGACGTGCAGATCGACTTCGGGAAGCCCCGGTAGCCGAGCGTGGCGGGATACGCGCCGTGGTCCAGCATGTATTCGTGGGCCAACGCGTCCAGATGGTCGGTCGTCACCCCGGGGGCGATGGCGGCGGCCGCAACGGCCATCGCATCCGCGGCGATCCGTCCGGCTTCGCGCATCCCCTCGATCACCCAGTCGGGCTGGACGTCGTCGCCGTCGTACCGTTCCGGGCCCATCTTGCCGACGTACGGCGGACGCGCAACGCTCGGCGGGACATGCCGCATGGGGCTGACCGGGTAGGCGCGAATCGGGTCGGACACAAACACCAACCCTACGCCAGCGTCAACCCCCACCCGGCGCTACGCCTGCCTCACGGGCCGACGGCGAGCGATTCGATCGCCCCCTGGACGGCGGCCGCGCACTCGGCGCAATCCGTCGGGTGACTCGCGAGGAAATGGTAGACGATGCCGCGATCGAAGTCCGGCACGACGGCGACGACATCCAGCGTGGGAGACGCCACGCCGGTCGTCGCGTCCACGACCCGCACCTGGTGGTGATAGGAGGGGTACCCGGAGATGGATCCATCCCCACGGCTGTCGCCTTCGTCCAGTCCCGATAGCGCGTTGCCCAAGAACGGGGGGAGCCAGTTCGCGAGGGCCTCGAACCCAAGATGGTCGAGTGTCAAACCCGCATTCGGCTGGAAGCAGGTCTGCCCGACGAGGATCGTGTTCGTGAGATCGCCGGAACCTTGGCGTTGCACGGCATGAACGTCCTGTAGCGAGTGTCCGGAAATGTCCGACACGACCGGGGCTTGCGCCCATACGTAGCCATCCGGGACCACGGCCGACAGCCTCCCGGACGCGATCCGCCCATCCGGCTGCACCGTGTCGCCGGGGAACTCGCACTCGACCCACACGCTGAGCGTCGCCGACGGTGCGGGCGTCACCGGGTTGCCGTGACCCACCGGGGCGTCGCCATTCCAACCTGGTGGAGTGCTGCGTGTTCGGACGAGCACGACGACAACGATCAGGACGGTCACCGCCAACAACACCACCAGGGCGACGAGCCACGCCCGCGACGAACCGTCCTGGCTCCGCGCGCCCTGCGGCACCGACCCCGGGGCCGACGCGGTCTGCGGCGACCATTGATGTCCGTCCCAGTAGCGGAAACGGCCGGGCGCGCCACCGGGATCGGGGTACCACCCTGGCGGCGACATGGGATCAGCCTATCGGTCCCCGGCCTGCGCCGCCGGTCCATCAGCGGTGAACGCCACCTGCCCCTGGGCGACGTCGACATGGGTGAGAGTCAGGGTCGTCTCCGCGCCGAGTGTCAGCGGCGCCGCCGACGACACGGGCGCCTCGACGGCCACGGACGGCACGGAGGCCACGCCGCGCCGGGGGTCGCGCTGGTCGACGTCGATCACGACGCCCTGGAAACGTTGCCCCACGCGACCCGACAGTACGAGCGCCTCGGTCATGGCGATGATCCCGCGCTCGTACGCCTTGGCGCGGCGGTCGGAGGATGCCATGGCCCCCGGCAGGCCGTCCAGGCCCGAACGCACCCAGTCCGGGACGGGCTCCCCGACGGCCAGGCCGGCGCAGATCTCGCCCGTGTACCGGTCGACGAGCCGGCGCAACGGCGCGGTCGTGTGCGCGTACTCGCTGGCCAGCGCCCCGTGGGGCATGTGGCCGGTGTCCTCGGCCGATCCGATGACCGTGTAGGCCGCGCCGCGGAACAGCAGTGTGCAGGCGTTCATCATCGCCTGGTCGGCGGGCACACCGGGATCGAGGCTGCGCACGAAGTCCGGGTAGCCCGTTCCGGGCGGCCACGCCAGATGCAGCGTGGCGGCGATGTGCCGCAGCAGGTCCACATCCGCCTCCCGGGCGACGGGCAGCGTCCGCAGGATGCCCACGCCGCCCCGGCGCATGAGCCCGGCCGCGCAGAAACCCGTGAGCAGCGAAATCTGGGCGTTCCAGTTCTCGACCGGCGCCGGGGTGCGGAACTCGCACCGCCAGTGCGGGCCGTCGGCCACGATGTCCTGTTCGGGCAGGTTCAGGCTCACGCCGCCGCGGGCCCGCTCCTGGGCGAGGCGCAACTCCCCCACCGTCTTCAGCCACCGCAACGGTTCGGGCACGCTGCCGTCCTCGATCGCCGCCTGCACGCCCGGATAGGCGAGCTGGGCCGTGCTGGCAACGAACGCCCGGATGACCGCCACATCATCCACCGCACCGGCGGCGTCCAGGTCGATGCGCCAAACGTTCGCCGGACGCGGCACGCCGTCGGGCAGCAGCGATGCCGCGCCCTCGCACAGCACCGGCGGATACAGCGGCAGGCGCACGTTCGGGGCGTAGTACGTCTGGCCGCGGCGCGTCGCCTCGACGGCCACCAGGCTGTCGGGTGGCACCCACGCGGCCACGTCCACGATCGCGTACCAGACGCGGAAACCGTCCCCGCTCCGTTCGATGAGCAGCGCCTGGTCGAGATCCTTCGAGCCCGGCGGGTCGATCGTGACGAACGGCAGACCTGTCAGGTCCTCACGGCCGGACCGCGCCGGGGCCGACGCGGCGAGCCGTCCGGCCTCGCGCAGGACGTCCTCGGGGAAGTCGCCGGGCAGCCCCAGGCGCGCCGCCAGGCGGGCGATCCCGTCCACCAGGGGCGCCGGCACGTCGCCTTTCGCGGCGAAGGGACGCTTCGGCATGGCCGATCAGGCCGCCCGCACGAGGATGCGCCCGCACTCGTCGCAGCGCACGATGGCGCTCGGCGGCGCATCGGTTGCGGCGCGCAATGCCACCGCGTCCAGTTGCAGGCCACAGCCGGTGCACCGGCCGTCCTTCAGGTTGGCCGCCCCGGTACCCAGCCGGGCGGCGACCTTGGTGTACAGCGCCATGACGTCGGCGGGCACCGTGCTCGCCAACTCGGCCCGCTGCCGGGCCAGATCCGCCAGGACGGCATCGGCCTCGCCCAGTTGCTCGTCGCGGCGGGCGATCGACGCCCGCATCTGCGTCTCGATGCCCTCCCGTGTGCGCGCCATGGCGGCCAGGGCGGCCTCGTCGTCCTCGATCGTCTGCATGACGCCCAGCGAGTCGTCCTCGAGTGAGGTGACGCGTCCCGTCAAGTGTTCGATCTCGGCTTGCAGGCTGGCCACCTGTTTGGCGTCGGTGGCCACCCCGCCGTCGAGACGTTTCTGGTCACGGTCCAGGCGCGTCTTGGCCACGTCCAGATCGGATTCGAGGCGCGCCAACTCGGCGCGGGCGTCGCTCACGTGCGTTTGCGTGCCCACGACCCGCTCATGGAGGGCGGTGCGTTGGGCGGACAGCCCCGCCAGTTCGGCGTGCTCCGGCAGCGCGACCTTGCGACGCTCGGTTTGCGTGGTCTGCGTGTCGATCGCGGCGATCTGCGCCAGGTTGGCCTGAACGGCTGACTCGGCCTCCATGAGCATCCCTTCTGCGCGCGGGGATGGTGCGCGCCCCTTTCCTGCCAGGATAGCCCCCCGCAGCCCGGTGACGGTCCTCCCAGCGTGCGCGCCCCCCGCGTGAAGGCGTCAGTCGTTGGTCGCGACGACCGGCCGGTAGTTCCAGCGGACCAACGCCGGACTCTCCTTCTCGTAGCCCAGGTGGCAGATCGTGGCCGTCTGGAGTGGGAAGGCCGCGCCGTGCGCGATGTCGATTCCGACCCAGCACATCGCGAGCACGCGCAAGGCGTGGCCGTGGCCGAAGCAGATCGCGCGCTCGGCGCCGGAGAAACGCACCTTGTTCATCACCCGCGACAGCCGCTCCACCACCTCCGACGCCTGCTCCCCGCCGGGGACGTGCGACGTCCAGATTCGCCAGCCGGGCACGAGGCGACGCACCTGCTCGGATGTGCGCCCCTCGACGTCGCCGTAGTACCACTCGGCCAGATCCTCCTCGATGGTGTAGTTCGTGAACCCGGCAAGCCGGGCGGTCTCCTGGGCCCGCTTCCGGGGCGAGCACAGCACGAGGTCGAAAGTGGACGGGTCGAGCACGCCGCGCAGGCTCGCCGCCTGCGTCTTGCCGTTCTCGGTCAGATCCAGGTCGGTGACGGAGGTGTGCTGGCCCGAGAGGCTCCACTCCGTCTCGCCGTGGCGCACGAGATATAGATCGGTCATAAAGGCAGTCTACGGTCGGCCCGCCCGCGCGACAGGGGGTTCGCGGAAATCCTGCGGAGAGCGAAGCGCGGGCTAGACTTGCCCTCGCGCGCGCATCGCCAGACTGCGCGCGTCACCGCATTCCACGAAGTGAGCCACATATGACTGAGCTGCAACCGCCGTCCGCCAACCGGGTGATGACCTACTCCCGCGCCTTCGCCGACTTCATCTGCCAGGGGTGGGCGCCCTACCCGACCGCGGCGTCGGCCCCGCTGCCCGCCACCGTGTGGACGCCGGCGCGGCGCGAGGCACTGTCGGCGCAGTTTGGCGGCGAACGACTCGTGATTCCCGCCGGTGGATTCAAGACGCGCAACAACGACTGCGACTACCGCTTCCGGCCGCATTCGGCGTTTGCCCATCTCACCGGGCTCGGCACCGACCGGGAGCCGGATGCCGCGCTGGTCCTGGAGCCGACCGGCTCGGACGGCCATGAGGCGACGCTGTACTTCCACCCGCGTGTTCCCCGCACGGACCGCGAGTTCTACGCGGACTCCCGCTACGGCGAGATGTGGGTCGGGCAGCGCGAGTCTCTGGAGGAGATGTCGGCCCTCACCGGCCTGTCATGCGCCGACATCACCGGGTTCGAGGCGGCGTTGCGCTCCCCCGGGCCGGCGCTGCGCGTCCTGCGCGAAGCCGATCCCGACATCACCGACCTGGTCGATGCGATCCGCGGCGGCAAGCGTGCGGAGGCCGACGAGGAACTCCAGGTGGCGCTGAGCGAACTGCGTCTCATCAAGGACGCCTTCGAGATCGACCAGCTCCGCAGCGCGTGCGAGGCGACCGCCGAGTCGTTCGCCGCGGTCGTCGCCGCCCTTGGCCAGGCGGAGCGGGGCGACCGGGGTGAGCGCTGGGTCGAGGGCACGTTCGGACGTCACGCGCGGCACGTGGGGAACGCGATCGGGTACGACACGATCGCCGCCGCCGGCGACCACGCGTGCACGCTCCACTGGGTCCGCAACGACGGTCCGGTGCGATCCGGTGACCTGCTGTTGCTCGACGCGGGCGTCGAACTCGACACGCTCTACACGGCCGACGTGACGCGCACGCTGCCGGTGAACGGCCGCTTCACGCCGGCGCAGCGGCAGGTGTACGACGCGGTGCTCGCCGCCCAGCAGGCCGGCATCGATGCGGCCCGGCCGGGCGCGATGTTCGAGGACATCCACCGGGCGGCCGTCCGCGAGATCGTCAAAGCGTTGGACGCCTGGGGCATTCTGCCGGTCAGCGCGGAGGAGACGCTGCGCGAGGACGGCGGGCAGTGGCGCCGCTGGATGGTGCACCATACGTCCCACATGCTGGGGCTCGATGTGCATGACTGCGCGCGGGCGCTGCGCAGCAACTACAAGGACGGCCCGCTGCGCGAGGGCATGGTCCTGACCGTGGAGCCGGGCATCTACCTGAAGTCGACGGACCTGCTGGTGCCGCCGGAGTTGCGCGGCATCGGTGTCCGCATCGAGGACGACATCGTGATCACCGCCGACGGCTGCGAGGTGCTGTCCGCCTCGCTGCCCCGCACCGCCGCCGGCGTGGAGGCGTGGATGGCGCCGCTGCTGGAGAGCGGGGCCCGGGCCTGATGCTCGGCGACCGAGGCATTCTCGACGCGATCGCGCAGGGCCGGATCGCCCTGGACCCCTGGGATCCGGCCGCCGTCCAGCCGGCCAGCGTCGACGTACGCCTCGACCGGTTCTTCCTGGTGTTCGACAACCATCGATACCCCAGCATCGATCCGGCGGTCGCCCAGCCGGACCTGACCCGGCTGGTGGAGGTGCCTGCGGGCGAGCCGTTCATGCTGCACCCCGGAGACTTCGTGCTGGGGTCCACCCGGGAACGCATCACGCTCGATGCCAGCCTGGCCGCCCGCGTCGAGGGCAAGTCCTCCCTGGGGCGGCTCGGCCTGCTGACGCACGCCACGGCCGGGTTCATCGACCCCGGGTTCAGCGGGCACATCACCCTCGAACTGTCGAACGTGGCGACGCTGCCGATCTGCCTCTATCCGGGCATGCGCATCGGTCAGTTGTGCTTCTTCGAGATGACCACGGCGGTGGACCATCCGTACGGATCGGCCGGAGCGGGTTCCCACTATCAGGGGCAGCGTGGTCCGACGCCGTCCCGGGGCTACGAACGCTTCGACATCGCATCGCTGTAGCGATCAGGTGTCGAAGCGGTAGCGGCGCGCCGCCGTCGACTCCATGTCCGTTTCGACGAAGCCGCCTTCCTCGGTGCGCCGGCGGGCCGGCGTCCAGGCGCTGGGCGGTTCGGCCGGCAGGACGAGCGGCGTCACGCTCACGGTCGGCGGCTCCTCCGCGGGCGTCGTGGTCTCCGGGGCGGCTTCCTTCGCCGGCTCGTCCGGCTTGCGGCGTCCCCGTGCCGGCCTGGACGTGCCGGACACGCGCGGTGGCCGGGGACTCCGCCCGGCCCTCGCGGTCGTCGCCTCGACGGTGACTTCGACGGGCATCCGCTCCAGCAGATCCTGGGCGCGTTCAACCTCGTCGGCAGGGGCCTGGACCTCGTAGCGGGCCGCCACAGGCTGCATCGCCCACGTCGGGTCCTGGTCGGCATGGTTCACCCCGTGGGCGACCAGGGCCGCGACGACGCCGTACACAAGCCCGCATGACAGGCCGGCCGCGACGACCTGTCCGAGCGTGGCCGCGGGCAAGAGGAGCCACAGCACGAGCGCGAGGGCGGCACCCCACACCAGGCCGACGAGCACACCGCCCAAGCCGGCGCGGCGCCACTCACCGAGGCCGGAGCGATGCTGCCGCAGGTGCAGGTCCGTCCCGACGATCGACAGGTCGGCGGCGGGCACACCGGACCGGATGAGATAGGCCTCCGCCCGCCATGCGGCGTCGAAGGTGTCGAAGCCGGCCACCGTCTGGGGAGCACTGGAGACGGCCGGGGAGACCGAAGGGAGCGACACGTGGGCTTCTTTCGTGGTCGGTGGACGTGGAACGAAGGCGGACTTCAAGGTGTGATTCTACCTGCCGGTCAGCGCAACCCGGGCAGTCGGCCCCGGGTGGCCTGCGGCCCAACGCCGTTCGCCGTGCGGCCAATCCGTGCGACCCGACTTGCATCTCGCTGCCCGATCACGTAGACACAATGGCTATGACCGATGCCACGTCCACGCCCCGCGAGGCCATCATGGCCGCGCTGGCCACCGTCATGGATCCCGAGATCCACCGCCCCATCACCGAACTCGACATGGTCCACGATGTCGTCGTCGACGAGGCGGGCCGCGTCCGTGTGGACGTGTTGCTCACCGTCGCCGGCTGCCCGCTGCAGGGCACGATCAAGGACGCCGTTTCGCAGGCCGTGGCGGCCGTGCCCGGCGTCACCGCGGTCGAGGTGGGCGTCGGGGTGATGAGCAACGAGCAGCGCGCGGCCCTGATGACGAAACTGCGGGGCGGCGTACCCGAGGCGACCAATCCTTTCGCGCAGCCGGACTGCCGCACGACCGTCTTGGCGGTCGCCAGCGGGAAGGGCGGCGTCGGAAAGTCCTCGATCACGGCCAACCTGGCGGTGGCGCTCGCCGCCCTTGGACACCGCGTGGGTCTGCTCGACGCCGACATCTACGGCCACTCGATCCCGGACATGATGGGGGTCGGGGACACCTCGCCGACGCTCGTCGACGACCTGCTGATGCCGGTGCCCGCGTTCGGTGTCAAGGTGATGAGCATCGGCATGCTCAAGGAGCGCCGCGATCAGGTGATCGCGTGGCGCGGCCCGATGCTCGACCGGGCACTGTCCCAGCTGCTCACCGAGGTGTACTGGGGTGAGTTGGACTTCCTGCTCGTCGACCTGCCGCCCGGCACCGGCGACTTGGCGATGTCGACCGCCCGGCAGCTTCCGACGAGCCACGTCATCGTCGTCACGACGCCGCAGACGGCCGCGGCCGAGGTCGCCGAGCGGGCCGGCCTGCTGGCCGACATCATGCACCAGGGTGTGGCGGGCGTGATCGAGAACATGAGCTGGCTCGACGCTGTCTGCCCGCACTGCGGCAAGACCCACCGGATCGAGCTGTTCGGCCGGGGGGGCGGCGCCGAGGTCGCGGCCGCGCTGGGCCAGCACCTGGGCCGGGACGTGCCGCTGCTCGCGCAGGTGCCGCTCGACGAGCGCGTCCGCGCGGGTGGCGACGCCGGCCGTCCCATCGTCGTCGACGATCCGGGTTCCCCGTGTGCGGTGGCGCTGGCCGGCCTGGCGACCCGTCTCGCCCAGGTCTACCGTTAGCCCTGCCCCAGGGCCGTCATCGTGGCGTCCCAGCGGAGACGCTCCTTGAGCGAGGCGAGTTGCGCCGCGTTTGCTGGTTTCACGAGCTTGGCGGAATCGTCCGAGCCGTGGACGTCGAACGTGTAGGACAGCGTGAGCTTGTCGAGGCCCTGTTGCGACGCAAGCCGCGAGCACGTCGCGAAGTCGTGCCGGCAGGCGGGTGCGATCGCCGACCACGCGGCCAACTGCGCCGGATCGTCGACCGACGCCGTCACGTCGATGATTGCCG
>WQUE01000270.1 GCA_009785885.1 Actinomycetes bacterium | reverse complement strand
GAATCCGTCGCCGGATTGTGGGTTTGTGTTCAAGCATCCGGGGGAGTATGAGGTGAGTGCGGTGACGTCGTGGACGGTGTCGTGGTCGGGTGCGGGGTTCGGTGGGACGTCCAAGACGACGCGGACGGTGGTGTTGCCGGATCGGGTGAGCGTGGACGAGTTGCATGCGGTGATCGTGGCGAACCCCACGGACCTGCCCGAGGAACCCGCCTGAGTGTCACCCCAAGGCTGGAGGTACGCGGTCCGGTGGGTTTGCACGCGCTTCGGGGCGATTCAGGGTGGAAACCCAGCGGACCGCGCGCTGTTGGGGCCAGGAACCGTCACCGTCCGGTGGGTTCGCACCACGAGGCGGGGCCGCGTCCCGCGACCGGACGCCCGGTCGGCGCGCACGACTCCGCAGGTTTAGCCTGGACGGCCTACTAGGCTGAGGTGCACGAAAGATCCGTGGTGGAGGTGGACGATGATCGAGCGGTCGGACGCGGTGAGCGCCCTGGGCGATCCCGGCACGTCCCCGCAGACGCTCGCCGACATCACGCAGACCCACCCCGACCTGTGGGAGGGCGTCGCCTGGCATCCGAACGCGTACCCGGCGCTGCTCGACTGGCTGGCGAGTCAAGGCGTCCCCCGGGTGTCCGCGGCCGTGGCCGCCGTCCGGACTCGTTCGGCCTTGTCGGCACCTCAATCCGGGGCAGCGGGAGGCGCGCTGGGTGCGGCCCAGCCGCCGTACGCCACCGTCCCCCCCGCCTGGGTCTACCCGGGTCCGGAGGGCGCCGGCCGGCAGCGCGTGCAGCAGGCGCTGGACAAGGTGACAGGCTTCGAGGGCGAGGCGATCGTCCGCTTCCGGGACCTGTTCGGCGACACGTTCAAGCGGCACACGCGCGCGGACATGGACGCCCTCATGTACTCCGGCACCGAGGCCGCCCGGTACGACCACCGGTGGCGCCTGCCGTGGCTGTACGCCCGGGTGTTCGCCGTGTTGCTCGGCACGTACCTGCTCCTGTGGCTGTGCATGAACCTGTTCGCCGACACGTCCAGCAACGTCATCCCCGGGGTGATCTTCACGGGCGCCCTGGTGATGCCCGCGACCGTGATGGTGTTCTTCTGGGAGTTCAACCAGGCGCGCAACGTCAGCCTGTTCGACGTGATCCGCATCTTCTTCATCGGCGGCGCCCTGTCGATCCTGCTGACGTTCGTCGTGTCCTCCGTCACGGACGTGCTCCAGGCCGGCCTGCAGGCCGGCGTCGGGGCGAACCTCGGGTCGGCGGTGTTCATCGGCTTCACCGAGGAACTGGCGAAGGCGATCGTCGTGTTCCTGCTGGTTCGTCCGCTGGCCGATTGCCTGATCTCGAACGGCCTGCTCGTCGGCGCGATCGTCGGCACGGGTTTCGCCGTGTTCGAAACGATGGGGTACGGTACGCGCGGCTGGATCGCCGACGACCTGTCGATGACGCTGCTCAGCCGGGGCATCCTGTCCGTCGGCGGCCACATCGTGTGGGCCGCGATCGCCGGGGCCGCAATCATGCTGGCGCAACGACCAGGGGCGACGCGCGTCGACCTGAAGACGACCGACTGGCGCCGGTTCCTCCCGCTGTTCGCCGTGCCGTTCGCGCTGCACACCCTGTGGGACTTCATCAGCTTCACGGTGGCGTCGGACGTGCTGGCGTACGTCCTCCTCGGCGGCCTGATCGTGATCGCGTGGGTGTTCATCGTGCGCCTGATCAACTCCGGCCTGCGCCAGCACGCCGCGCTGCTCGGACAACCCGTCTGAGCTCTGCCGTCCCGCCCGTCTACCATGGGCGTGGACGAGTCGAAAGGAATGAGGGCGATGGTGCAGGCGGAGTGCGTGGTGGTCGGGGCGGGCCTGTTCGGCCTGACGGTGGCGCGCGAACTGGCGGAAGCCGGCGTGCGCGTCGTGGTCGTCGACAAGCGCGACCACCTGGGCGGGAACGCGGCCAGCGCGGTCGAGCCGGCCACGGGCATCGAGGTGCACCGCTACGGCGCGCACCTGTTCCACACGTCGGACGAGCGCGTCTGGGCGTACGCCAACCGGTTCACGGCGTTCACCGGCTACGTCCACCGCGTGTTCACGGTGCACCGCGGCGTCGTCTACCCGCTGCCGGTGAACCTGGGTACGATCAACCAGTTCTTCGGCGCGGCGTACTCACCCGACGAGGCGAAGGCGCTGATCGCGTCGCAGGCCGCCGAGCTGGGCGGCGCGGAGCCCGTGAACTTCATCGAGAAGGGCATCAGCCTGGTCGGCCGGCCGCTGTACGAGGCGTTCTTCCGCGACTACACGGCCAAGCAGTGGCAGACCCCCGCCGAGGAGTTGCCCGCGTCCGTCGTGTCGCGGCTGCCCGTGCGGTTCACCTACGACTCCCGCTACTTCAACGACACCCACGAGGGCCTGCCCGCGGGCGGCTACGACGCGTGGTTCCGCGCGCTGGCCGACCATCCGCGCATCGACGTGCGCCTCGGCGTGGACTTCTTCGACGCGTCCCAGCCGATCAACAAGGCCGCCTGCGCGGGCGCCGTGCCGGTGGTGTACACGGGCCCGATCGACCGCTACTTCGACTATGCGGAGGGCGTCCTCGGTTGGCGCACCATCGACCTGGCCCAGGAGATCGTGCCGGTGGCCGACTTCCAGGGCACGTCCGTGATGAACTACGCCGACCTGGACGTGCCGTTCACGCGCATCCTCGAGTTCCGCCACTTCCACCCCGAGCGGGACTACACCAAGGACGCGACGGTGATCATGCGCGAGTACTCGCGCGTCGCCGGGCGGGACGACGAGCCGTACTACCCGGTCGCGACGGCGTCCGACAAGGCGATGCTGGCGGCCTACCAGGCGCGGGCCGCCGCCGAGGACCGGGTGTTCTTCGGGGGACGCCTCGGGCAGTACCGCTATCTGGACATGGACGTGACCATCGCCGCCGCCCTCGACCTCGTCGAGGGGGAACTGGCGGGCCTGTTCGCCCGGTGACGGTCCCGGACGGGCACGCGGGCGGGGAACCGCGTCGTTCTCCCCAGGCGTAACAAGTCTGGCGACCGGATGCCGCGTGGCGGGCACGGTGCGGGACGTTCGCGGGCGTGCGGACGCACCAGCGGGGGCGTCCCGGCTCGACCCCTCGAATGCGGTCGTGGCTAGGTAATCCGAGGATCGCTGGCCGCCCACCGGCGTCCGTGATCGCGCCCGGCGGACAGCCCGTCTCACCCTGCGCACATATCGCATAGATCGCATCGGCGTTGTTATTTCAGTCGTATACTCGACTTCAGCGGGCGTCGGATCGCCCCGATCCCGAGCAATCACAAATATCCCCTAGGTAGGTAGCGAGGTCGGACATGGCTACTCGTTCACAGCATTCTCAACTCCGCCGGTCGCTCGGCCTGGCATGCGCGGGCGTCCTCGCCCTCGGCGTGCTCGGCGTGCTGCCCACCGTCGCGGCGACCGCCAATCCCGTACCCAGCCAGTCCGGGACCCCGGGACCCGGAGACA
>WQUE01000269.1 GCA_009785885.1 Actinomycetes bacterium | reverse complement strand
GCCCCGGCCGGGCAGCAGCGCCGATGTGCCGGCGTCGCTCGCCCGGGTCGTGACCCTCGTCAAGGATTGGGTCGAGCGGTGCGGCTGGGTGTGGGTGGAGGCGCAGGTGATCGAGTTGCGCCGCCGGGCGGCGCCGACGCAGTTCCTGACGCTGCGCGACACGCATGGGACGACCTCGGCGACGGTGACGTGTCCCGCCGCCGTGCTGGACGCGGCCGGGGTGTTGACCGAGGGCATGACGGTGCTGGCACGCCTCCACCCGAAGGTGTGGGCCGACCGGGCCAGCCTCAGCTTCGATTGCGCGGAGATCCGCATCGCCGGCGAAGGCCAGCTCCTCGCCCAACTGGAGGCGCTCCGACGCAAGCTCGCCGCCGAGGGCCTGTTCGACATGCGCCGGAAACGGCCGGTGCCCTTCCTCCCCCGCGGCATCGGCCTGATCACCGGCGCGGATTCGGCTGCCGAACGGGACGTGGTCACGAACGTTCGCCGCCGCTGGGCACAGGCCCGGTTGGTGGTGCGCCACGTGCTCGTCCAGGGCCCCGAGTGCACTGCACAGGTCATGGCCGCGCTCGCCGCGATGGACGCAGACCCGACGGTGGATGTCATCGTCATCGCCCGGGGCGGCGGGTCGCTGGAGGATCTGCTGCCGTTCAGCGACGAGGGCCTGGTCCGCGCCGTCGCCGCCTGTCGCACGCCCGTGGTCAGCGCCATCGGGCACGAGACCGACACGCCGATCCTCGACCTCGTCGCCGACCTGCGCGCGTCCACGCCGACCGACGCGGCCAAGCGGGTCGTGCCCGACGCGGACGACGAACGTGCCCTGCTGGCCGCCGCCCGTGCCCACCTCCTGGGCGCCCTGGAGACCCGGCTCGCCGCCGAAACCCGCCAGCTGACGGCGCTGTGTTCCCGCCCCGTCCTGGCGAACCCCGCCGCGGCGCTCGGGCCGCACGCGGAGGCGATCGCCGCCTACCGCCTGCGGCTCCGCGCCGCGATCCGGGCGACCATTCGCGACGAGCGGTCGACCGTGGACCACGCGCGCGCCACGACTCGCGCGCTGTCGCCGCGCGCCACCCTCGATCGCGGCTATGCGATCGTGACGAGTCAGGACCGCATGGTGACCGGCCCGGCCGACGTCGCCGCCGGCGATCCCCTCGCGATCCAGCTCGCCCACGGCCGCCTCACTGCCACCGTCGCCCCGGACAAGCCCGAACACTCCCGGCACGGCGCCCCGAAGCGCCCCTCGCGAAGGAAGGCCGCATGACAGCGCAGAACAGTCCCACACCGCCTCCCGGCGAGCCGGGCCTCAGCTACGAGGCGGCCCGCGCCGAGCTGATGGAGGTCGTCGCCAAGCTGGAGTCCGGCGGGGCGAGCCTGGCCGAGTCCATGACGCTGTGGGAACGCGGGGAGGCCTTGGCGGCCATGTGCCAGTATTGGCTCGACGACGCCGCGGCCCGCATCGAGGCGGCCCGGGCCGTCGCAGCCGACGAATGACGACGGCGTCAGGACCCCTCAGGACACGGCAAGCGCGATGGCCACCCAGTGGCAGATCGCGGCGACCACGGTGCAGGCGTGGAACACCTCGTGAAAGCCGAACCACGCGGGCGCCGGGTCGGGACGTTTCCGGGCGTACACGACCGCCCCCAGCGTGTAGATCACCCCGCCGATGAGGACCAGGACGGGGATCAGCCAGCCGCCCGCCTTCCACAGGGCCGGCATCCATGCGACGGCGACCCACCCCATCGCGACGTACAGCCCCGCCGCGATCCACCGGGGCGCGCGCAGCGCCAGCACGCCGAGGGTCACGCCCAGCACGGCGATCGCCCAGATCAGGGCCAGCAGGGTCACCAGGGACGCGCCGTGCAGCAGGCCGAGCGCCAGCGGCGTGTACGTGCCGGCGATGAACACGAAGATGTTCGAGTGGTCGAGCTGGCGCAAGACCTTTTCAGGGCGGGGTTTCCAGGCGCCCAGGTGATACACGGCGCTGACGCCGAACAGCTGCAACGCGCACACCAGGTAGACGAGGCTGCCGATCCGGGGCCCCCAACTGCGGGACAGCATCATGAGCGCCACGCCGCCGGCGATCACGACGAGGATCATCGACGCGTGCAGCACGCCCCGCAGGCGCGGCTTGGGCGGATCGCGCGGCGTTCCCTCGTCGCCCGCCGGGCGGACCAGCCCTTCCTCCACCGTCGCACTCACGAAACCTACGGTACCGTAGGTCCGCACCGCCGGGGAAGGGGGCCCACCGGTCGTAGGCTAGGGGCATGGCGCGCACGTCACCGAACCCGACCAGTACGGTGAGCCGTCCCCTGCAGTTGGCCTACAGCGCCTACGAGCGCCGCCTGCGCCGGGCCCTGGAGGGCGCGCAACTGCCGCGCCACGTCGCCGTGATGGCCGACGGCAACCGCCGCTGGGCGCGGGCCAACTCCCCCGATCAGCCACTCGTCGCGGGCTATCGCGCGGGCGCCGACACGCTGCGGGAGTTCGTCACGTGGTGCGACGACCTCGGCATCCCCATCGTCACGCTGTGGGTGCTGTCGACGGAGAACCTGAAGCGTGAGTCCGACACGGAGGTGCGTCCGCTGCTCGGCGTGATCGAGGATCTCGTCGCCTCCCTGGCGCAGGGCGGCCGGTACCGGGTCCAGCTGGTCGGCGCGCTCGACCTGCTGCCGGACGAGACCGTGAACGCCCTGCACGCCGCCGAACGGTCCACCGAGCACAACCGCGGCCTGCACATCAACGTGGCCGTGAGCTACGGCGGACGCCAAGAGTTGCGGGACGCCGTCCGCGCCCTGCTGCGCGACGAGGCCGCCCGGGGCACGACGCTGGAACAGCTCGCCGACACGCTCGAAGTCGACCAGATCGCCCAGTACCTGTACACGAAAGACCAACCCGACCCGGACCTGATCATCCGCACCTCCGGGGAGCAACGCCTGTCCGGCTTCCTGACGTGGCAGAGCGCCCACTCCGAGTTGTACTTCTGCGAGGCGCTGTGGCCGGACTTCCGCCGGGTCGACTTCTACCGCGCCCTGCGGGCGTACGCACAGCGCGAGCGCCGCTACGGGCTGTGACGCGCCCGGCTGGCCTCCACGGCGCACGTATCATGGGGGAATGGCGAACGACACGATCTGGCTGACGCAGGAAGCCTACGACGCCCTGGCCGCCGAACTGGAGCACCTCAAGACGGCCGGGCGCACCGAGATCTCACGGAAGATCGGCGCCGCCCGCGCCGAGGGCGACCTGAGCGAGAACGGCGGCTACCACGCGGCGCGTGAGGAGCAGGGCCAGATGGAGGGGCGCATCACCCAGTTGGAGCACATGCTGCGCGAGGCCCAGGTCGGCCAGGCGCCGGTTGCGGCCGACGCGGCCGCGGTCGGCTCGAAGATCACGGTGGCCTACGCCCCGGACGACACGGAGACGTTCCTGCTCGGGTCACGCGAGATGCTGACACTGCGGCACGAGGACGACACGCAGGTCTACAGCCCGCAGTCGCTGCTGGGCGGCGCGGTGCTCGGGGCGCACGTCGGCGACACGGTCGGCTACACCGCCCCGTCCGGCAAGGCCATCGAGCTGTCGATCGTGGCCATCGAGCCGTTCACTGACTAGTGGTGCCGGCGAGCAGACCGGCTGCCTCCTCGGGCGTGAGGGCGCCGCTGGCGACCTCGGCGAGCACCTGTTCCCGCGTGAGCGCCCCACCGGAGGCCTCCGTGCCCGCCAGGCCGAGCCGGGCGAGCAGGCCCGACACCCGGGCCCGGGCGGTCGGATAGCTCACCCCCAGGTACTTGCCGACCTCGCGCACGTTTCCGCGACCCGTCAGGAACACCCGGAGCAGGTCGAGGTCGGCATCGTCCAGCGCACAGAACGCGCACCGCCCGAACTCGCCCGCCAGTTCCGTGCTGCACGACGGGCACACCAGCCGCGAGATCACCAGCCCGTCCCCGCACACGGGGCACGCCACCGGTGCCCGGTACACCTCATCGGTCGCCGTCTTCATCTCGTCTCCTCCCGCGCACCGGTCTCGGATACGGTCTCGTCGTCTGGAGCCGTCGCACCATCCGGGACGTCCCCCCGGCCGTCGCCGGGTTCGTCGGTTGCCGCCTTCTCGCGGGTCGCCTGGGCGGTCCGCACGACCCGTTCGGCCACCTTGGTGACGGCCGCCTCGACCGTCTCGCCGGCGGCCCGGGCCGCCTGCATCGCCTGCTCCCGGGTCAGCCGCCGCAGCCTCGCCTTCGCGCGGGCGTCATCGGCGGCAGCCTTCGCCTGCGCGCGGGCCGTCGCCGCGGCCGTCTCCTCCTCGGGCGTCAGGTCCTGCCGGATCGCGACGTGGCCCATCACGGCCGCCAGGTCGAGGCGGGCCGTGCCCTGGCCGATGACGTACTCGTCGTACGCCCGCTCGCCGGGCCACGACACCCCGCCGAGCTGCGCATCGGCGCGCACGGTCACGTCCGAGTCGGGCGCGAGCCGCACGGTGAGGTTGCCCGATTCGACACGCACCCGCGAGCGTCCCCGGGCGAACGTCCCGGCGATCGTGGCCGTGCCCATCTGGACGAGGCAGTCCTCGACCTGGGTCACGTCCGCGCACCGCATCGCCCCGGCGGACACCCGCACCTTCCCGAGCACGGGCACCGCGGCGACCTTCAGGCTGCCACCGGTCACCTCCGCGTCGACGGGGATCGCCGGGTTCACGCGCACGACGAGCTGCTTGCCGAGGCTCAGGTTGCGGAAGTCGTCGACCGTGTGGGGCGGCCGGATCAGGCTGAAGCCGTCGAAGCTGGGGCCGATGTCGCCGTCGCTCGTCACCTCGATGACGTTCCCGTTGCGGCGCAGCACGTGCGGACCCTCGACGCTGACCGTCGCGACCGACTCGTCGCCCGTGATCCGCACACGACGTCCGACGCCGCGCACCATGAGCCGGTCCACCTGCGGCGCACTCGGACGCGACGACGATGCCTGGGCCCGCCGGATCGTCTCCCGCAGGAACGACCCGAACGGGGGCCGGGGCTCACCCGCGTCACGCGGCGGGCCGACGGCCTCGTCGGCCTCCACCACCTCCGCGTCGACCCAGGCGGCGTCGGCTGGCTGACTCACGGGCCCGAGCGCATCGATCAGCCGGGACGCCTCGGCCGTGTCGATGTCCCCGGCCGCCAGCCGCTCCAGAATGGATGTCAGTTCTGTGTGATCGGTCACCTCATAATGGTAACGCGGTGTTTCACTTCTATGTGTCGCGGGTGGATCGGGTGGCACGGCCACGCGCCATTTCCTGGATCACGCCGTTCGCCAGCGCGACGAGTGGGATCGCGAACACGCCGCCCGGGATGCCGGCCACGACGATGCCGATGGCGATGCTGACCAGCACGACGAGCGGATGGATGTCCACGGCCCGGCTGAGCAGCAGCGGCTGCATGATGTGAACCTCGCCCTCCAGCACGATCACGAACACGGCCAGCATGATCAGCGCCTTCACCCAGCCGAGCGTCGCCAGGACCACGGTGACCCCGACGGCGCCTGCGACGAGGGCCCCGAGCATGGGCACGAACGCGCAGACGAACGTCAACGCCATGATGGCGACCCACAGGTTGCTGCCGAGGAGCGCCGCCCCGAGTCCGGCGCCCAACCCGTCCACGGCGGCGACGATGACGACCGCCTTCACGTAGTTCACCATCGACGACCACCCCGACAGCAGCGCCGGCGCGATACGGCGGCGTGGACGCGGCGGGACCCAGCCGATGGCCGTGCGGGCGAAACGCCGTCCGTCCTTCAGGAAGAAGAACAGCGCGAACAGGCACATGATCAGGCCCGTCAGGAAGCGGCCGATCGTGCCACCGGCCTGGGCCACCCACCCGGCGATGCTCGCGCTCTGCTGCCGCAGGGTCGCGATCATCTGGTTGGCCCACGTGTTCATCTGGTCGGAACTGATGTGGAACCGGCTCGTCGACAGCCAGTCCACCAGTTGGGCGAACCCGTTCGCCAACTGCGTACCCAGCATCGGCGCCTGGGTGGCGATCTGGGCGCCGACAAGCGTCAACAGGCCGCCCACGACGATAAGCAGGAACAGGACGCACGTCAGTGCCGCCGCCCAGGGCGGCCATCGCTTGCCCACGAGGAACCGGTTGAACGGCTCAAGCGCCGCCGTCAGCAGAAACGCGCAGAACAGCGGCATGACCACCTCGGACAGCTGTCCGGCCAGCCAGACGACGCCCGCCCCCACCGCCACGACGACGAGCAGACGCCAGCCCCAGCCGGCGGCGACGCGCAACGGGAACGGCACGAGCGCGTCGGCTCGTTCCTGGGGCGTCCGCGCACCGTCCGCAAACGGGTCGCCCTCGTCGTCGTCTCCCCAGTCCGCGACCGGGGCGTCGTCGGCTGTGCCCGGCTGCGGGGCGCTCGGGAGGGAGGACGCACCCCGGCGACGGCGGGCCATCAGGCCCGGCGCCAGCCAGGGGCCGCGGCCCAGGCGCCCGTCCGCCATCACGCACGTCCTCCCCGCCCGGCTCGCGTCCGGGTCCCTTCGTCTGGTCCTGTCCGGGATCGTACCGGTGTGATCCCCCATTCTCCATCCTGCCCCATGTCCGCCGACGACACGCGCCACCGGTCCAGGATCGCGCCGGTAGTCTGGCAGGTGAACATCCCTGAGGCAGGAGGAACCATGCCCGCCCAACCGTTGCGTGAGTTGGTGTCGCCCGACTGGGCGGAGGCCCTCGCCGCCCAGGAAGCCCGGATCCACGCGATGGGCGAGTTCCTGCGGGCCGAACTGGACGCCGGGCGCGGCTACCTGCCGGCCGGCAACGCGGTGCTCCGGGCGTTCACCCGCCCGATGGCCGACGTCCGGGTGCTGATCGTGGGCCAGGACCCCTACCCCACGCCGGGCCACCCGGTGGGGCTCAGCTTCGCCGTGAACAGGGACGTCCGGCCCCTGCCGAAGAGCCTGGCGAACATCTACCGGGAACTCGCCGACGACCTCGGCATCCCGCCGTGCCCGCACGGCGACCTCACCGGCTGGTTCGAGCAGGGGGTGCTGCTGCTCAACCGGGTGCTGACCGTGCGGCCCGGGGTGCCCGGCTCGCATCGCGGCGCGGGCTGGGAGCCCGTCACGCAAGCCGCGATCGAGGCGCTGGCGGCCCGCGGCGGCCCCCTGGTGGCCATCCTGTGGGGACGCGACGCGCAGACGCTGGCGCCGCTGCTGCATGCCGCCGGCGTCCCCTGCCTGGCCAGCCCCCACCCATCGCCGCTGTCCGCCTCGGCGGGGTTCTTCGGATCGCGCCCGTTCAGCCGGGCGAACGCCGCCCTCGCGGCCCAGGGTGCCGCGCCGATCGACTGGCGACTCCCTGGCGACTTGGGATGACGGTCTGGTCCGTGCGGTCAGGGGATCACGGTCACGGGCGTCCGCAGCGTCCGTCCGAACGCCTTGCGCTTGAGGGCGGCCGCCCAGCACGCCGGATCGTCGTGAACCCACGCGCCGCGCCCGGGCGCTCGTTTCCCGGGATCCGCGACGAGGCGCCCGTCCACGGCGACGTACCGCAGCAGGTGCGCGCGCTCGTCGTGGCGACGGCACCCCACGCACGTCCGCAGGGGGACGTGCGGCTCGCCGGCCGCCCGCGCGCGACCGCCCCGACCCATCGCCGGCCTACCCCTGGGCGTCCGAGTGGATGTCGATGCGCCACCCCGTGAGCCGCGCGGCCAGGCGGGCGTTCTGGCCCTCGCGTCCGATCGCCAGCGACAGCTGGTAGTCGGGCACGACGACCCGGGCGGACTTCGCCGCCGCATCGGTGATCGTCACGGCGCTCACCTTGGACGGGCTCAGGGCGTTCGCCAGGAACGTCGCCGGATCCTCCGACCAGTCGATGATGTCGATCTTCTCCTCGTTCAGCTCGTGCATCACGTTGCGCACGCGCTGACCCATCGTGCCGATGCACGCCCCCTTCGCCGACACGTCCGGGTTGTTGCTCCACACGGCGATCTTGCTGCGGTGACCCGCCTCGCGGGCGATCTCCTTGATCTCCACGACGCCCTGCTCGATCTCGGGGACCTCGAGTGCGAACAGCTTCTTGACCAGGCCCGGGTGCGTCCGCGACACGATGACCTGCGGCCCGCGCAGCTCCTTGCGCACGCTCACCACGTACACGCGCAGGCGCTTGCCGTGCACGTAGTCCTCGCCCGGCACCTGCTCGGACAGCGGCATGAGCGCCTCGATGTTGCCGAGGTCGACGCGGACGGTGCGCGAGTCGCGATCCTGCTGGACGACCCCGGCGACGATGTCGCCCTCGACGCCGGCGAACTTGCCGTACTTCTGTTCGTCCTCCGCCTCGCGCAGCCGCTGGAAGATGACCTGCCGGGCCGTCGCCGCGGCGACCCGCCCGAACCCGGCCGGCGTGTCGTCGACCTCGCCCAGCACCGTGCCGTCCTCGGCGACCTCCGGCACGAACACGTGCACCTGCCCGGTCTTCCGGTCGAGTTCGACGCGGGCGCCCGCATGGGCCTGCGCAGTCTTCTCGTACGCGCCGCGCAACGCGTCCTCCAGCGCGCTCACCAGGTAGTCCAGAGAGATGTCCTTGTCACGTTCGATGGAGCGCAGCACGCTCATGTCGATATCCATCGTTCACTCCTCCCCGCTCGCGTCGGACGGCAGACGGCCCAACTCGACCTGGACGACCGCCCGGGCGATGCGGTCGTATGGGATCTGGCGTCGCCCATCCCCGACGTCCAGGGTGACGGACGTCTCGTCGGCGGCGCCGACGCGCCCCGTCACGGACGTCCCGTCCTGCAGCCGGCACTCCAGCAGGCGGCCGGCGGCCCGGCGGTAGTGCGCGGGACGGGTCAGCGGGCGGTGCACGCCGCGGGAGCCGACCTCCAGCACGTACGGGGCGTCGCCCGTCAGGTCCGGGGCATCGTCCAGACTCCGGGAGATCGCCTTCGACGCGTCCGAAATCTGGTCGAGGGACGGGCCGCCGCCGCCCGGGCCGTCGCCGTCCAGGCTCAGGCGCACCAACAGGCGCCGTCCGGCCCGCTTCAGCTCCACCGCGTCGAGTTCCAGGCCGTACCGCGCCACAACAGGACCGAGCAGCCGGGTCAGCTCCGACTCGTTCATGACGGCCCCTCCACTTGTCAGATTCGGTTGTCGGCGATGCCGGGGCGTCGCCGTCTAGGACCAGCATAGCCAAGCGGCACCCATTCCGGGCCCCGCCCGGCGTGCCGCCGCTGCCGCGACCTGTGGGCCCGCCGCTACGCGCGGCCGATCTCGGCCAGGATCGCCGGGACGGCGTCGCCGAGGGGGACGTCCCGCGCCGCGCCCGACTTTCGGTCGCGGACCTCGATCAGCCCGTCGGTCAGCCCGCGCCCGACCACGACGATGCTCGGCATGCCGAGCAGTTCCGCGTCGGCGAACTTCACCCCGGGCGAGGCCTTCCGGTCATCGAGCAGCACGGCGACGCCCTGCGCGTCCAGCCTTGTCGCGAGGTCGGTCGCGGCCTCGAGCACGGCGTCGTCCTTGCCGGTGGCGACGATCATCACATCGAACGGGGCGATCTCGCGCGGCCAGCACAGGCCCTTGTCGTCACAGGTGTCCTCGGCCA
>WQUE01000268.1 GCA_009785885.1 Actinomycetes bacterium | reverse complement strand
TTGGCGGCCAGTTCGGCGCGTCCACGCTCCTCGGCGCGCGACCACTGCCACGCGGGCACGGCGGAACGTTTCTGCACGGCGACCTCGTCGTGCGGCCGGCACACGAGGTCGACCAGGACCGGCAGCATGTTCGCCCAGCCGCCCGGCAGCCGTTCCGGACGGCCGACCACCGGCGCGTGCGCCATCGGCCCCGGATGCAGATCGCCGACCAGGACGGGCCCGGGCAGGTGGACGGTCACGGCCAGCATCTGCGTGCCGAACAGGAGGCGCCGTCCCGGATCGGCCAGCGCGGGCGGCGCGTCGAGCAGGACGCACGTGTCGAACACGGGACTGTAGGCGGCCACGACCAGGGGTTCCGTGTGGATGACGACCGCGGCACCGGGCTCGCCCCGCCACAGGATGCGCGGCAGCCACTCCTCCCACAGGTCACCCTCGCCCGTCGTGGTTCCGCTGAGCCAGCGCCGCAGCACGCCTGGCGCGATGCGTGGCTCCACGGCCCGCCACCGTGACTCCGACAAAACGAGATGGGCCGGCCCCACACTTTCGGTCCGGGCCGGTGCGGACCCGGGAGGGTACAGGGGGGTGTCGTCCGTCATCGTCGGCCTTCCCCGCTACAGGCCGGCCGTGTCGAACGCCGCAGCCGCGAGGCTACGCCCCAGGTCGATCAGGCGCGAGGCCTGGTCGAACTCCAGGAACGTGGACGCGTCCGCGGGGATCTCCACGAGCACGTCGGGACGGGCCGTCGCCAGGTGGGCCCGCTGGATCTCCGCCTCCATCACCTCAAGGGCGAGCAGCCCGGCCTTCGAGAGGTCGAACCCGGACGGAAGCCGCTCCCAGCCGCCGGCAGCCATCTCCTCGTGGGCGCGGCCCGTCTCGTCGGCCTCGCCCGCCTCGAAAGGTTCGATCACCGGCCTGCCGAGTCGTCCGAACAGGGACACGCCGACGCTCACGTCGAACTCCCGCCCGGCCAGCGCGTCGACGGGCAGCGGGTCGAGCACGCCACCGTCGGCCAGCAGGCGTCCCCCGACCATGATCGGGGTGAACATCACCGGGATCGCGATGGAGGCCCGGATCGCCATCAGCATCGAGCCGGATGTCAGCCAGATCTCGCGCCGGTTCACCAGGTCGGAGGCCACCGCCGTGAACGGGATGGCGCAGTCCTCGATGCGTGGGTCACCGATCACGTCCCGCACCGCCTCGATCATGCGCCGTCCGCGCAGCAGGCCGGGCGCACGCACCATCGGATCCAGGTGACGCACCACATCGGACCGTGTCACCCCGAGCATGAAGCCCTTGAAATCCTCGCACTTGCCGGTGGCGACGACGCCGCCGACGAGCGCACCCATGGACGATCCGGCGATCGCAGTCACGGAATGCCCGCGCGCCCGCAACTCGTCCACCACGCCGATGTGCGCCAGCCCCCGGGCACCGCCCGAGCCGAGCACCAGTCCCACCCGCATCGCGACCTCCTCGCCCTGCGAACAAGGCTAGCCGATGGCGCCGGGGCGGCTTAGGATGGCCTGCCGGAGGCGAAACGATGACAGACCAGCTTGTCAGCACCGTGCACGACGTGGCGCTCGTGTTCGAGGGCGGCGGCATGCGCGCCAGCTACACGGCCCCCGTCGTGCAGGTGTTGTGCGAGCAGGGCTGGTTCTTCGACTGGGTGTCGGGCATCTCGGCCGGATCCAGCAACACCGTCAACTACCTGTCCCGTGACGTTTCGCGCGCGCGGGCGTCCTTCACCGACTTCGCCGCCGACCCGCGCATGGGGGGCTGGGGCACGTTTCTGCGCGGCAAGGGCTTGTTCGCTGCCGAGTACATCTACGAGCACACGGGCGGGCCGGCCGAGGCGCTGCCGTTCGACTTCGCTGCGTTCACGGCCAACCCGGCACGGATGCGGCTCGGCGCGTTTCGGTGCCGCGACGGCGCGCAGGTGTGGTTCACGAAGGACGACACGCCCACCCTCGGGGACCTGATGAAGCGCGTCCGGGCGTCCAGCACGATGCCCATCGCGATGCCACCGACGCTCATCGACGACGAGCTGTACGTGGACGGCGCCCTCGGGCCGACGGCTGGCATCCCCTTGGCCCCCGCGATCGACGAGGGCTTCGAGCGATACGTCGTCGTCCTGACGCGCCCACGCGACTACACGATGGGGTCCTACCGCCTGGCGCCGTTCTTCCGCGCCTGGTGGCGGCGCCATCCGGCCGTGGCTGAGGCGATGATCCACCGCTGGCGCACCTACAACCCACTGCGCGAGCAGATCTTCGACCTGGAGCGCGACGGCAAGGCGCTGGTCTTCGCGCCCACGCACATGGCCGTCCACAACCACACCCGCGATGTCGCGGCCCTGCGCGCGAGCTACGCCGCCGGGCTGGCCCAGGTCCGCCGGGAGCTGCCGCGCTGGCGTGACTTCCTCGGGCTGTAGCCGCCCTACGATGGACCCATGAGTCGCATCGTCATCGACGTCCGCTCCCCCGCCGAGTACGCCGCCCGGCACATCGAGGGTGCGCTGAACCTCGACATCCGGTCCGCCGCGTTCGGGATCTCGCTCGCCGAACTGCCCAAGGACGGCGAGTACGTCGTCTACTGCGGCGGCGGGCGCCGCGCCGGGCAGGCGCGCTGGCGCATGCTCGATGCCGGTTTCACGGACGTGACCAGCTACGGCATCCTCGGAGCCGCCGCGGCAACCGGGCGCACCATCGTCGAAAGCTGAGCCGGCTCACTCCACCGGGTCAGCGGCCTCGTCTTTGTCCTTGGCCTTCGACTCGGTGGCGTTCCACTCGATCGTCGTCGTCACCGGCGCCTGCGCGTCCGGCGTGGGATCGGCCAGCGTGCCGTCGCCGCGCAGACGGCTCACGTCGACGACCGCGCCGTCCGTGTCGGTCACCTTCACCCGCGACACCAGCGCCCCGAGCGCCTTGCCACGGCGGACCTCGCCCATCCACTCCAGGGTGTGGTCGTGGTCCATCATGTGCTGGGCTTCCTCCTCGGGTGTCGTGTTGTTCGCCATCGCCTTCTGCATGATGAGCTGCGACAGGTCCTCCTGCGTGACACGCACCTGGAGATCCTCGGCGAGCTTGTCCAGGATGATCTGCGCGCGCAACGCGTGCTTGGCCTGGGTGGCGATTTCGGCGAGGAACCCGTCCGCGTCGGCAATGCCCTCCTGCGGGTTAGCCGCCAGATAGTCGTCCACGGTCAGGCCGGCCTGGGCCAACTGATCGGTGACCTGCTGCTTGCGGGCGGTCACCTCGTCGTCGACCAGCTTCTCGGGCAACTCGAACTCGGTCTGGGCGATCACGGCATCCAGGGCCGCATCCCGGGCCTTGTTCGCCTGATCCAGCCGCGCCATGCGCTCCAGGCTCTCCCGCAGCCCGGCGAGCATCTCCTCGGATGTGTCGTACTCGCTGACCATCTGGGCGAACTCGTCGTCCACTGCGGGCAACTCCTGGGCCTGCACCTTCTGCACCGTCACCGTCACGTCGGCGGACTCGTCCTTGTGGGGGCCGCCGATCAGCACGGCGGCGAACGTCGCCGACTCGCCGGCCCGCAAGCCCGTCGCGGCTTCGTCGAGCCCCTCGACCAGGCCACCCTCCCCGAGGCGGTACGCCATGCCCTCCGCGGTGGAATCCGCGAGCAGTTCCCCGTTCTGGCGAGCCTCCAGGTCGAGCACCACCACATCGCCGGCCTCCGCCGGCCGGTCCAGGTCCGTATACGTCGCGAACCGCTGGCGCAGCCGCTGCACACGCTCGTCGACCTCGTCGTCGCCCACACGGGCGACCGGGACGGTCACCGTCACCTTCGACACGTCCGGCAGGGTGAACTCGGGACGCACGTCCACCTCCGCGGTGAACTCGACCGTCTGCCCGTCCTCCAGCTTGGTCACGTCGATGTCGGGACGTCCCAGCGGGGTGAGGCCGTTCTCGGACAGCGCCGCGGTGTACGCCGTCGGCAGCACGTCGTTGATCGCCTCCTGAAGCACCGCGCCACGGCCGTACCGCTGGTCGATCAGCCGCGGCGGCACGTGCCCGCGCCGGAACCCCGGGATGTTCACCTGACGGGCGATCTCGCCGTACGCCGCATCGATCGCAGGCTGCAGATCCTCGAACGGCAACTCGATCACGAGCTTCGCCCGCGTCGGGCTGAGCTTCTCCACAGTGCTGGGCACTTCATCTCCCCCTTGTTTGCGCTTCATTCCGGCGGCCCCGACCGCCGCTTCGAGCGGACGGCGGGAATCGACGCGTCTCCACCCTGCGGGTGAAGCCGCCTGCCTCGCTCGCGCCCTCTCGGGTTCGCTTCCCACAGCCGCCATGACGCGACGCCATGCGACGTCGCCTCGAGCGGACGACGGGAATCGAACCCGCATCTTCAGCTTGGAAGGCTGAGGCCCTGACCATTGGACTACGTCCGCGCACCACGCGCCCGGACGGTGTCCGCCGGGTCGTGGCAGCCAGGCAAGCCTACCCTATGGCGCTGCCGCGACCGCCGGGCTCACGACCGTGCCACAACAGATTGCAGCGGGTCTGCGCGGCACATAGGGTTGATGGGCCATGTCTTTGTTTCCACCAGTCGTCCACGCGTACGAGTCGCCGACCCGCCGGGACGTGCGGACGCCCGGCGAGGCGGTCACCGACTCCCCCACGCGGTTCCTGTTCTGGCTGCTGGGCAAGCAGGCGGGGCTGATCGTCGGCGGGACGTTCTTCGGCCTCATCTGGTTCCTCCCCGGCACCTTGAGCCCGTACCTGCTCGGCCGGGCCATCGACCTCGGTGTGACGCAGCTTGACATGCCGGCGACCCTGACGTGGGCCGGGCTGCTGCTGTTCGTGATCGTCGCCGGGGTGTCCTGCGACGTGCTGGCGAGCGTGTTCCAGATCTCCAGCTGGCTGGACGCGCTGTACCGCATCACGAAACTCGTGGCCCGCAAGGTGACGCAGATGAACCACGTCATCTCCCGGCGCGTGCCCGCCGGGGAGATGCTGTCGGTGGCGAGTTCCGACTCCGACACGTTCGGCGCCCTGGCCGAGGTGTCGGGACGGGCGCTGGCGGCCCTCGGCTCGTTCGCGTTCGTCACCGTACTCGTGCTTCACGAATCGACGGTCCTCGGCCTGGTCGTGCTCATCTCCGCGCCGGTCATCCTGGGATTGTCCGTACCGATGATGGTGCCGATGCAGCACAACCAGCGGGTCGAGCGTGAACGCTCCTCCGTGCTCACCGGGATGGCCGTCGACATCGTCTCCGGCCTGCGCATCCTGCGGGGTGTCGGCGGCGAGCGGACATTCGGCGACAACTACGCCCGCCAGTCGCAAAGCGTCCGCCGCGCGGGCGTCCGCGCCGGGTACTGGTGGGCGGGCATCCAGTCGCTCTCGACGGTGTTCACCGGGCTCCTGCTGGTGCTGCTCACATGGCTGGGTGTGCGCGCCATGCTCGCCGGGGACCTCACCGTCGGGCAGCTGATCAGCTTCTTCGGCTACGCCGTGTTCCTGCAGCGCCCGTTCAACACGTTCTTCGAGTTCATCCAGAAGTGGGTCAGCGCCACCGTCTCGGCCCGCAAGACGGCCAATCTGCTGCGCGAGGAGCCGCCGTGGCGCTCCCCCGAGGACCCGCGTCCGTGGAACCTCGGGCCGATCGCCGACGAGACGAGCGGTTTCGTCGCCGAACCGGGCCGGCTGACGATCATCGTCGCTGCGCTTCCCGACGAGTCCGCGGCGCTGGCCGACCGGCTGGGACGTTACCTGCCCACGTCGAGTGGACCCGTCGAGTCGGCGCACGAGGACACTCCGGCGCGCGGGCGCGCCGGACGGGCGGAGGCCCGGGCGAAACTGGCCGAGCGGGCGGCCATGGCTGCGCGCGACGAGGCCCGCGCCAACCGCCACTGGGGTGTGTCGGTCGGCGGCGTCGACCTGGCGCAGATCCCCCTGGCCGACCTGCGGCAACACCTCGTCGTGGTGGACGCCGGCGCGCAGGTGTTCGCCGGGACGCTGCAGGAACTCGTCGACCCCCACGCCGACCACACCCGCGAACAGGCCGAGCACGCCCTGTGGACGGCCTCGGCGGACGACGTCTGGGAGGCCTTGCCCGAGGGCTGGCAGGGCCGCATCGACGAACGCGGACGCGGTCTGTCCGGCGGCCAGCGCCAGCGGCTCGTCCTGGCCCGCTCGCTGCTGCTCGACCCGGACGTGCTCGTCCTCGTCGAACCCACCTCGGCGGTGGACGCCCACACGGAGGCACGCATCGCCGAGCGCCTGCCGGCCGCCCGGGCCGGGCGGACGACGATCCTCACGACCGTGTCGCCGCTGTGGCTGCGTCACGCCGACCGCGTCGTGCTGCTGGAGGACGGACGCGTCGTCGCCGCCGGCACGCACGCGGAGCTCATGGCGAGCGATCCGGCCTATCGCGCGGTCGTCGTCCGGGGCGAGGACACCGTCCCACCGCAGGCCACGCCGCCGGACCACCCGGACCAGTCCAGCCGCCACGTGTTCGCCGACCTGTGGGAGGGGGCGACCACACGTGATTGAGACGGTCCCCACCCCGTCCCCGGAGGTGTTCGAGGGCTCGGCGGCCACCTGGAGGTCCGGCGACCCCGGCACGCGCACCGGTGCGGCGCTCATGGGTGTCGACGAGACGCCGCGCACCGGCCTGCGCGATGGCATCCGGGGTTTCTGGGCGAACCAGCGCGCCCGGCGCCGCTTCTCGGAAGAGGCGTTCGCGTCCTCCCGCGACCCGAAGCTGGGTCTGCCCGTCGCCGGGACGCCCGCCGTGCTGTCGTTCGTCGGCGGCATGCTGAGGGAGCGCAAGGGGGTGGCGATCGCCCTCGTCCTCGCCAACGCCGCCTCGGGCGTCGCCGGGCTGATCGTCCCGCGGGTGCTCGGCAACCTCATCGACGAGGTGACGGCCGCCTCCGCCACCAGCGCGATCATGACGCGCGTCACGACGATCTGCTGGGTCATGGTGCTCGTGCTGGCGCTCCAGGGGGCGCTGTACTTCCCGGCGAAATCGCTGTCCACCGTGATGGGCTACGACATGCTGGCGTCGGCCCGCGAACACATCATGCGCACGGTGCTGAAGCTGCCGTTGTCCCGGGTGGAGACGGCGAGCACGGGCGACCTTGTCACCCGCGTCACGCGGGACGTCGGCACGATGGCCGGCTCGGTGCGCTGGGCGCTGCCCGTGTTCACGATCTCCTCGGTCACGGCCGTGCTCACGGTCGGCGCGCTGATCCTGAACTCGTGGCTGCTGTCGCTGCCGCTCGTCGCCACGACGATCGTGCTGATCTTCGGCGTCGGACGCTACATCCGGCACGCCCCCAAGGGCTACATCACGATGGGCCGCATGTACTCCCAGATCAACTCCGGGCTGACGGAGACGGTCGAGGGAGCGCGCACCGTCGAGTCGCTGGGCTTGGACGAACGCCGCCTCGCCCGCACGGATCGGGACATCGAGCAGGCCGCGCAGACGGAGATCTACTGCGCGGGCCTGCGCTACCAGATGTTCCTTGCGACAGGCCTGGCCTATCAGGTGCCGCTCGTGCTCGCGCTCGTGCTCGGCGCCTGGGGGTACTCGCGGGGCTGGGTGAGCCTCGGCCAGATCGCCGCCGCCACGCTGTACCTGCAACAGCTGACCGGGCCGCTGGAGAACTGCGTCCAGACGCTCAACCAGATGCAGACCGGCGTGTCCAGCACGTCCCGGCTTCTCGGGATCGCATCCGTACCACCCGATCGGACGGCCACGGACGAGCGACCGCAGGGTGACCACCTGGTCGCACGCAACCTGACGTTCGCGTACCGGGAGGGACGCGACGTGTTGCACGACGTGAGTCTCGACCTCGTCCCCGGGGAACGGCTGGCGATGGTCGGGCCGTCCGGCTCGGGCAAGTCCACGCTCGGCCGCCTGCTCGCCGGCATCAACGCGCCGCGTCTCGGCGTCGTCGAGGTCGGCGGCGTGGACGTGATGCACCTGCCGCTGGAACGTCTCCGGACCGACGTGGCGCTCGTCACCCAGGAGCATCACGTGTTCGTCGGCACGATCCGGGACAACATCGTGCTCGCCAGGGAGGATACGACCACCGACGACGAGGTGTGGCAGGCGCTGCGTACCGTCCAGGCCGAGGACTGGGTACGCCGGTCGCCCGATGGCCTGGACACGATGGTCGGATCCGGCCGGGCGTCCCTCACCCCCGCCCAGGCGCAGCAGATCGCACTGGCGCGGCTCGTGATCGCCGACCCGCACACGCTCGTGCTCGACGAGGCCACCAGCCTCATCGACCCGGCGACCGCCCGGCACGTCGAGGGCGCGATGTCGGCGCTGCTCACGGGACGGACCGTCGTCGCGATCGCCCACCGGCTGCACACCGCCCACGACGCCCAGCGGATCGCCGTCGTGATCGACGGCCGCATCGCCGAACTCGGCTCGCATGAGGACCTCATGGCGCTCGGCGGCGAGTACGCCAGATTGTGGCGCGCCTGGACCAGTTGAGCCGCCCTGTCCACCATCAGGACGCCCCGGCCCCGTGCTCCCCGCGCTGGCTACACTCGCGACCATTGCGACGAGGAGGACGACAACACATGAGTGATCCTGTAGCCAGCCTGACCGTCCCGTTGGGCTGCGACGTACGGGCTGAGCTGCCCCTGCAATGGATCGACGACCACACCGGCATCTACGCGTTCGTCCCGCTGGGCCAGGTCGACTGGGTGCGCGCCGCCGCGACCACCTTGCTGGAGAAGGTGGACGACGCGCTCGACGGGGACGGCGTCGACATCATCCTGACACCGGAAGCCAAGGCGATCACCCTGGCCTACGAGCTGTGCGTGCGACTGAACCTGCGCGAGTTCGTCGTGGCCCGCAAGAGCCAGAAGTCCTACATGGTGAACCCCGTGAGCGTGCCGGTCTCCTCGATCACCGCGCTCGCCCAGGAGCAGTTGTGGTTCGGGCAGGCCGAGATCGACAAGCTCCGCGGCCGTCACATCCTGATCGTCGACGACGTGATCTCGACGGGCGCGACGATGAATGCCCTGCTGGGGTTCCTGAAGTCCATCGAGTGCACCGTGGCGCTCATCGCCTGCGTGCTCACCGAGGGCGAGGAGCGCACCGAGGTGGCCGGCGTTCCCGTCGCCCACATCGCCCACATTCCGCTGGCCGAGCGCTGACGACGCGCGCCGACTCGCCCCGATCGTCGCGACACCCGACGACGTTCTCTCCCCCGCTGCGCTCCTCCGACAACGCCGCGGTGACCCCGCGGTCCGTCAGGACCCGGCCCTCTTGCGCGCGGTTGAGCAACGAAGTGGTCTAGGATGGGGCGTCGCGGGGCATAGCGTAGTGGCTAGCGCGCGTGCTTTGGGAGCACGAGATCGCGGGTTCGAGTCCCGCTGCCCCGACGAACTCTCCTTGACCGGCCGTCACGGGGACTCGAACCCGTGAGGGCACGAGCCAAGCGTGAGACGGCCCGGCGGAGTCGGCAGGTGCTCAGCCCCGGGCGTGCTCGTACGCGGCGACCTGACCGAGGCGGCGGGCGTGCCGGGGCTCACCGGAGAACGGCGTCTCCAGGAACGTCCGCACGAGCACCCAGGCGAATTCCGGGGCTGTGAA
>WQUE01000267.1 GCA_009785885.1 Actinomycetes bacterium | reverse complement strand
CTGCCCGGACGCACCGTCGTCCTGATGCGCGTCGGCGTCGCCTGACCCACCTGTCCGGGGCGGGGACGCACCGGGCCATCTGGCCCACGGCGAACGCCCGCACCGGGGGACGGCGTGCGATTCCATCGCATGCGGGGCGGATGGCGCTTGCTTCGGCTACCGTGAGAGGGTGAGCACAACACGACCGCCCAGTCATGAGAAAACGTCAGCGGCGACGAAGAGGGGCGCGGGGACGCAGTCAGCCCGGACGGGCGCGTCCACCCGGACCCGGGATGCCGCACCTGCCGCCCGAACCGCACGAGTGAAAGCCGCGCCGCCCGCACCCGCGGCGCCCGGTTTCGGCCGCATCCCGATCTCGGATGTCTGGCCCGCCCTGGAGGGTGGCGCCTATCCCGCCAAGGCGGTGATCGACGAGTTGCTGACGTTCCGGGCGACGGTCTTCCGCGAGGGGCACGACGCCGTCGGCGCCGATGTCGTCCTGACCGCCCCGGATGGCAGCGTGCGTCGCGTCGCGATGCGACAGGTGGAGCCGATCGGTCTTGACATCTGGGAGGCCGAGGCCCGCCTCGATGCCCTGGGCGACTGGTCGTTCCACCTGGAGGGGTACTCGGATCACTGGCACACCTGGGCGCACAACGCCCACATCAAGTGGCCCATCGGCGAGGACACCGACCTCGTGTGCCTGGAGGGCGCCGACCTGTACGGGCGGGCGGTCACGGCCGCTCTCGCGGCGGGCGACCCCGAGTCGGCCCGTCTGCTCGAGCGCGCCCGGGACGCATGCGTGCCCGGCACCGAGGTCGCCGAGCTGCTCGACTGGCTCGACAACCCCGCTGTGGGGGCCGCGATGGGGCGCCACGCGCCCCGGGACTTCCCCACGCCGACGCGGGACTACCCGATCCGGGTGCAACGCCGGCGCGCCCTGTTCAGCGCCTGGTACGAGTTCTTCCCCCGTTCCCAGGGCGCCCACTACGACGAGGCCAGCGACAAGTGGATCTCCGGCACGTTCGACGACTGCCACGCGCTGCTGGAACGCATCGCCGGGCTCGGGTTCGATGTCGTGTACGTCCCGCCGATCCACCCGGTCGGCACGACCTTCCGCAAGGGCCACAACAACACCTTGACCCCCGAGCACGGCGACCCAGGGTCGCCGTGGGCGATCGGAGCACCCGAAGGCGGGCACGACGCGGTCCATCCCGACCTCGGCGGCCTGCCGGCGTTCGAGCGGTTCGTGGCGAAGGCGAAGGCCGTCGGCTTGGAGGTCGCGCTCGATTTCGCGCTGCAGGCCTCCCCCGACCACCCGTGGCTGCAGGATCACCCCGAATGGTTCACGACCCGCCTGGACGGCACGATTGCCTACGCCGAGAACCCGCCCAAGAAGTACCAGGACATCTACCCCATCAACTTCGACAACGACCCGGCAGGCATCCGCGCCGAGGTGTTGCGCCTGCTGGAGTTCTGGATCGCCAAGGGGGTGACGATCTTCCGGGTCGACAATCCGCACACCAAGCCGCTGAACTTCTGGGCCGACATCCTGGAGAAGATGAACTCGGCGCATCCGGAGGTGCTGTTCCTGTCGGAGGCGTTCACCCGTCCGGCGATGATGCAGGCGCTGGCCGGGGTCGGGTTCCACCAGAGTTACACCTACTTCGTCTGGCGGACCACGAAGCGGGAGCTGACCGACTACCTGAACGAGGTCTCCCACCTCACGTCGTGGGTCATGCGTCCCAACTTCTGGCCCAACACGCCCGACATCAACCCACGGTTCACCCAGTCGGGCAAGGCCTCCGCCTTCTCCATCCGGCTCCTGCTGGCTGCGACGATGTCGCCGTCCTGGGGCATGTACTCCGGTTTCGAGTTGCTCGAGCACACGCCGTTCCGCCCGGGCGGCGAAGAGTACCTCGACTCCGAGAAGTACGAGTACCGGCCACGCGACTTCGAGGCAGCTCCCAACCTGAACCGCCTGCTCGGACGGATCAACGAGATTCGCCGGGCGCACCCGGCGCTGCAACAGCTGCGTACCACAACGGTGCTGGGCACATCGAGCGACGACCTGTTCGCCTTCAGCAAGCGCGATGGTGCGGACGCCGTGATCGTCGTCGTCACCCTGAACCCCGATTGGCCGGTGGAGGGGCAGGTCGACCTCGACCTTGCCGCGCTCGGACGTCCCGCCGGCACGTCCGTGCGGGTCCGCGACGAACTGACGGGCATCGAGCACACGTGGGGGGCACACAACTACGTGCGTCTGTCGCCCGCCCAGGTCGCGCACATCTTCACAGTCATCGACTAACCCCAGCACAACGACGCAGAAAGGCTCCAGACATGGGTCACGACTTCTTCGGCAATCTGACCGGGACGGATCTTGAGGGATTCCACAGCGGCGGCGACACCGAGTGCTGGAAACGCCTGGGCGCCCACGTCGTGGACGTCGACGACGACGAGCAGGGCATGCTCCGCGGCACCCGCTTCGTCGTGTGGGCCCCGAACGCTCGTCGCGTGCAGGTGATCGCCGACTTCAACTGGTGGACCGGCGACGACATGCACCGCATCCCCGGCACGGGCTGCTGGGGCATCTGGGTCGAGGGCGTCGGTGTGGGCATGCGCTACAAGTTCAAGGTGCAGCACGCGGACGGCACGTGGCAGGAGAAGGCCGACCCGATGGCCCGCTCGTGCGAGATCGCACCCGCGAACGCGTCCGTCGTGGACGAGTCGCACTACACGTGGCACGACGCCGAGTGGCTCGCGCACCGTGCCTCCACCGACCTGTACCACTCGCGGATGAGCATCTACGAGGTCCACCTGGGGAGCTGGCGCAAGGGGCTGACGTATCGCGAGCTGGCCGACCAGTTACCCGAGTACGCGACGTGGATGGGCTACACGCACGTCGAACTGATGCCGATCACCGCCCACCCGCTGGAACTCAGCTGGGGCTACCAGGTGACCGGCTACTTCGCGGCCGACCCGCGTCACGGCACACCCGACGACCTGCGCTACCTGATCGACAAGCTGCATCAGGCGGGCCTCGGCGTGATCCTCGACTGGGTGCCGGGTCACTTCCCGAAGGACGACTGGGCGTTGGGACGTTTCGACGGCACGGCGCTGTACGAGCACGCCGATCCCCGGCAGGGCGAGCACAAGGACTGGGGAACGTACATCTTCAACTACGGGCGCAACGAGGTGAAGTCGTTCCTGGTGTCGAATTCCTGGTACTGGGTAAGCGAGTACCACATCGACGCGCTCCGGGTGGACGCGGTCGCCTCGATGCTCTACAACGACTACTCGCGCGAACCGGGCGAATGGGTGCCGAACCAGTTCGGCGGCCGGGAGAACCTGGAGGCGATCGACTTCCTGCGCTACAACAACCGCCACCTGTACGAGCGGGCGCCTGGCGTGACGGTCATCGCCGAGGAGTCCACCGCGTTCCCCGGCGTGACCGCGCCGGTCCACCAGGGCGGCCTCGGCTTCGGCTTCAAGTGGAACATGGGCTGGATGAACGACACCCTCGAGTACCTCGGGCTCGATCCGGTCTACCGCCAGTACCACC
>WQUE01000266.1 GCA_009785885.1 Actinomycetes bacterium | reverse complement strand
CGAGCAGCCGGGCGAAGCAGTAGGCGAAGTCGGAGGCGTGCGTCAGCGTCCACAGGGACGTGCCGTCGCCGGGCACGACCGCCGGCCTGCCGGCGATCAGCCGCGCGAGCGCCGTCCAGCCGCCGATGAGCGGCACGAACGCCTCGTCGTACGTGTGCGAGGGGCGCACGATCGTCGCCGGGAAGCCCTCGTCGCGGAACGCCTGCACCAGCAGGTCCTCGCACGCGATCTTGTCGCGCGAGTACTGCCAGAACGGGTTGCGCAGGGGCGTCGATTCGCGGATGGGCAGCGACGCCACCGGCTTGGCGTACGCCGATGCCGACGAGATGAACACGTACTGGCCGGTGCGTCCCCGCAGCAGGTCGACGTTGCGCGCCAGTCGGTCGGTCGTGAACGACAGGAAGTCGCACACGACATCGAAGCGGCGCCCCGCCAGCACCGCCCGCAAGGCGTCGGTGTCGTCCAGATCGGCGCGCAGCACCTCGACACCGTCCGGGACGGGGCGCACCGACGTCCGTCCCCGGTTCAGGATCGTGACGGCCTGGCCCAGGGCCAGCGATTCGCGGACGCACGCGGCGCTGATCGTGCCGGTGCCGCCGAGGTAGAGCACGGAGATGGACATGCGTCCCACGTTAGTGCGCCGGGCGCAGCGCGCCTGGACGCGCCCCCGCGCAGACGGAAGCCGGCGGGCGCGTGGGCGGTCCATGGGCGCAGGGGCGCAGGTAGAGCCCATCAATTGCGCCGAAAGAAAAAGCTCACCGAAAGCCGCGGTGCCCCGCAACGGTGAGTAGACTTGCTCATGGAACGGACGCAGCGTCCGTCCACGCGGGGGTGATCATCCCACCACAAGGGGGTGATCATCCCACCACAAGGGGGTGATCATCCCACCACAAAGGGGTGATCAACATGAAGGCACCATTTCGAAGACTCGGCGTGGCTGTCACCGGGCTGACCTGCGTCCTCGCCGGCTTGGCGGGGATCGCGCCGGAGGCGTCGGCGTCGATCAGTTGTTCGACCGGCAATCATTGCTATTCCTACCTGAACGGATACGGCACGACGTTCTATGGCCTCTACGGCACGTGGAACAGGGCGGCGATGAATGTTCCGACGGCCAATTCGAGCAACAAGTACTTTGTTGACAGCGAGATCTGGGGAGTTCAGGGCAGCGCTTGGGTGGAGGCGGGCTTGGCGCAGGGATATTTCCAGCCGGAGACCAGTGTGGGCTACTTTGGGTTTGCCGCGTACATGGACACCTCGGGATATTATAAGGAGTACTCTTTCGGTGCCAAGACGCAGAATGCGTCGGTTACCGATGAGTTCCAGATCTCGCGCGGTGGTTCCGCGAACGTATGGAACGCCTATTGCGATGGCGTGCTGAGATCGACTCCCGCGATTGGGTTCTGGGTGGTGTCTACGGTGGACGTCGGCGGGGAGGTCTTTGGCGCTCTCGCCACGTCTGGGCAATCCACCATGTATGTCAAGGGATACAACTCAGCCCTGGCCAGGGTCAACCTCGGTTTGCAACAAGGGATTGTGAACCAAGGAATGGTGGGGTCCTCGCCGGCCAGCTCGACATGGAAATGGAACATCATATGAGCGGCCATGAGCAGGGGAAGCGGCGGGGCGTGGCTGTCGCCGCGGTGATCGGTCTGGCGGTGGGCATTGGTGTCTGGGGTCTCGCGTTCGAGCCGGCGGCCATCGGGGCACCTGGCGCCCCCGGAACCCCCGCCGCGCCGGCGGCCACCGCCACACCACCCGGTCAGGGTGGCACGGTGCCACCGGGATGGATCGTCAGAGAGGTGAAGTCGCCCGTCAGGGTTCGAGCCTGCAATCTGAACGCGGCAGTGGTCGCCAGAGCATCTGATTCGTCCCAGAGGAAAGAATCACTCGCCAACAGGGCCGCTTCGAACGCACACTCTGGTGCGCCCATACTGCCTGACAGTGCGTCGGCCGTGGCATTCGCGCAGAGGGCAGCCGCCACGCCCCAGGAAGCCCAAGCCGGCGGCTGGACGGGGCCAAAGTTCGCAAGTCCGGAAGTGGCGGCTGTCGTCCTCCCCTGCGGAGCGACACTGGCCGCGTTCGAGTCGGACGACTCGATCAGCCCGGATCGTTGCGTGTGGGTTGTCACGGTGCAAGAGCCGTTCGTGCCCCAGCATTACCCTCCCGGTATTGTACCGCCTGTTTACGACGAGTACACGGTGGTCGTAGATCAGGCGACAGGCGAGGGCCTCAGCGTCGAAGCGGGACCGGGAATGCCAAACGCGATCACGGGGACGGGCTTGCAGTAATCATCGTGAATGACTGGGTGCTCGACCGACGTGTGCCAAGCCAAGAAGAGGGGCAACCGCCGGCCAACTCGACATGGAAATGGAACATCATATGAGCGGGCATGAGCAGGGGAAGCGGCGGGGCGTGGCCGTCGCCGCGGTGATCGGCTTCGCCGTCGGCGTTGGTGTCTGGGGTCTCGCATTCGAACCGGCGGCGGTCGGGGCGCCAGGCGCCCCAAGCACCCCCGCTGCGCCGGCGGCCACCGCCACACCACCCGGGCAGGGTGGCGCTGTTCCGCCGGGGTGGATCGTGCGTGAGGTGAAGTCGCCGGTAGTGGCGCGGACATGCGATCCCAATGCGGCGGTAACGGCCAAAGCCTCCGATTCGGCTCGGCGGAAGGAAAGTCTGGTGAACAATCCGGCGTCGAATCCACATCCCGGCGCGAAGCAACTGCCTGATACCGCGTCGGCGATCGCGGGTGCGAGACATAACGCGGCGAGTCCCGATACGGCACGCTCGGCGGGGTGGAAAGGCCCGAAGTTCTCAGACCCGCAGGCTGCGGCCGTCGTCGTCCCGTTCGGAGCGCTCGCAGCGACCTTCGGGGCCGTGGATAGCATCGATCCGCAGCGGTGCGTCTGGGTTGTGACAGTGCAGGAACCATTCGTGCCACAACACCACCCGCTGGGAGTCGCGCCTCGTGTGTATGACGAGTACACGGTCGTTGTTGATGAGGCGACGGGTACGGCGATATTCGTCGCGGCTGGACCCGACGTGCCGAGTGCGATCACAGGAGAGGGCTTGCAGTAATCTCGTGAATGACGGGGTGCTCGACCGATGTGTGCCAAGCCAAGAAGAGGGGCAATCGCCTGCCGATGGCCGCTGCGGCAGCAGTTCGTCAGCAGGCGACTTGCCTGTCGGTCGCGTCAACTCCACGTTCTCGAGCCGCCCACGATAATCGCCGCTCAGCAACGTGCCCGAAACCACCGTGTCCGGTTTGGACGATGATGTGGCGATCCTGATCACCTCTGTCCGTCGAGGGCGCGGGCGCTGTCGGCCCGGTTGGTCCGTCGGCGTACCCGACATGAACGACCTCCCCGGCCACCTGTCGGCCTGTTGGGCGAAGGTCACGGCCCGTCGAGCCGCCCTGGCAGGCCCGCCGCCGCGGCATCGCAACCAGGCACCGGAGAAACAGACAGCATCGTCGGGTCTTGTCCTCGTCCGCACACGGTTGTCTGCTTTTCCGGCCGAAATCGCGCGGAACGGCCCGATAAGCAGACAACATCGACGCGGGC
>WQUE01000265.1 GCA_009785885.1 Actinomycetes bacterium | reverse complement strand
ATCTGGTTGTCGACAAACGCGGATGCTTCGATGTCGGCGAACGTGACGCGGGACGGCATCCGGATTTCGATGACGGCGACGCGGGGTACCGCGAAATTCCACCTGGAGGCGCCGGGGCGGGACAAGTACGGGCATGATGATCGCCGGTGATCGTCGGCTACGGCGACCCGACGGAAACGGCTGGGGGGTAGGGCATGGTTCCCCTGGTGGAGCCTGGTGGTGCCGGCTTCTGGAGCTATCAGACTTCCCTGCAGTTCATGGATGGGGCCCACCTGGTGATCTTCGCGATCGATGGGGCTTGGTGGACGCGTGCCCGTCCTGAGCTGAGGAGAGGCCCTTGTCGGGCTGCTCGGTCTAGGGTGGTCGACAAGAGCTTCAGCTGGTGTCCGGCCAACCCCCTGCCACCGTCCCGACTAGCGCTGGCAAGGAAGGACGGACCATGTTCTCGCACTACTTGATGTTCGGCGGCGACTGCGCGGAGGCGCTGGAGACGTATGCGGCGGCGTTCGGGGCCAGGGTGGAGGAGCTGCAGCGGTACGGCGATGTGCCCGCGCCCGGGTTCGATGTGATCGAGGACCAGAAGAACCTCGTGCTGCACTCGCGCCTGACGTGGGACGGCACGGAGCTGATGTGTTCCGACAGCACCGACCGCCGCACGCCCGGCTCGAACATGTACGTGTCCGTGGGCGCCGACGAGGCGGCGATCCGGCACGCCTGGGATGTCCTGGTCGAGGGCGGGCTGGTCTACATGGCGTTGCAGCCGACGTTCTTCGCCGCCGCGCACGGATCGCTGCGGGACCGCTTCGGCATCAACTGGATGTTCACCGCGATGCGCGAAGGCTGACCGCTATCCGCGCAGGGTGTTCGGCCCGCCGGTGATGTCGTCGAGTGCGGCGGTGATCTCGTCGGGCAGCGCGTCGTCGTCGACGGCGAGCAGCGGCGCGAGTTGCAGAGGCGTACGCGCACCGAGCAGCGGTGCGGTGACGCCGGGGGCGTCGCGGACCCACAGCAGCGCGACCTGCGCCGGCGTCAGGCCGAGTCCGTCCGCGGCGACGACCAGCGCGTCCACGACCGCCCGGGACCGCTCGTCCAGGTAGGGACGCACGAACCAGCCGAGATGCTCGCTGGCGCCGCGCGAACCGGCGGGGGCGCCCCGGACATACGTCCCGGCGAGCACACCGCGCCCCAGCGGCGACCAGGCGAAAAAGCCCAGCCCGTGCCACGCCAGCGCCGGCAGCACCTCCGTCTCGGCCCGCCGCGCCAGCAGCGAATACTCGTTCTGCCCGCTGACGAGCGTGCCCGGCCGGCCAGCCGCGTCCTGCCACGCGGCGGCCGTGCCGATCTGCCAGCCGAGGTAGTTGCACACACCGGCATACCGCGCCATGCCCGAGGTGACGGCCCGGTCGAGCGCGGCCAGGGCCTCCTGCAGCGGCGCCTCGCCCCAGGCGTGCAGCTGCCACAGGTCGACGTGGTCCGTGCCCAGGCGGCGCAGACTCCCGGCCAGGTCGCGCAGCAGCGCCTCGTGGGACGTGTCGACGACGGGCGTCCCGGCGTCGTCGCGGAGACCACCCTTCGTCGCGAGCACGACATCGTCACGGGGCACGTCGTGCCGCAGCAGCGTGCCGATCATCCGCTCGGCCATGCCGTCGCCGTACGTCGGCGCGGTGTCGATCAATGTCCCCCCCGCGTCGGCGAACGTCCGCAGCAGCGCCCGCGCGTCGGGCGGTTGGACGTCCACACCCCAGCCGAGCGTGCCCAGGCCGAGAGCCGAGACCTCCAGGGCGGAGCGGCCGACGCGACGCGTGCGCATGGCGGCGCCTACGTGCCGACCGGCGCCAGCACGCCGCCGAGGAGCAGTCCGGCGACGGCGAGGGCCAGCGCCCAGCGGTAGATGACGAACGGACGGAAGTCGTGCGTCGAGATGAACCGGAGCAGCCAGGCGATCACGGCGAACCCGACGACGAACGCGATGAGCGTGGCGACGATCGTCGGTCCCCACGTCACACCGGCCGTGTCGAGGCCCTTCAGCTGGTACAGGCCCGAGATCCAGATCGCGGGCAGCGACAGCAGGAACGAGTACCGGGCCGCGGCCGCGCGGGTGTAACCGAGGAACAGTCCGCCCGCGATCGTCCCTCCGGACCGCGACACGCCCGGGATCAGCGCGGTCGCCTGGCACAGGCCGTACACGATCGCGTCCGGCAGCGTCAACGTGTCGATGGTCTTCGTCGAGTGGGTGGCCGCGTACCGGTCCGCGATCCACAGCACGACGCCGACGCCGGCGAGCATCGCCACCGTGACCCACAGGTTCCGCAGGCTCGTTTCGATCTGGTTCTGGAACAGCAGGCCGAGCACACCGATGGGGATGGAGCCGAGGATCACGAACCAGCCGAGGCGCGCGTCCGGGTCGGAGCGCGGCACCTTGCCGACCAGCGACAGCGCCCACGCCTTCACGATCCGGACGATGTCACCCCAGAAGTAGAGGAGCACGGCCAGGTTCGTGCCGAGCTGGATCACGGCGCTGAACGACGCGCCCGGATCGTGCCCGCCGAAGAACAGCCGTCCGACAAGGGACAGGTGTGCGGTGGACGAGACGGGCAGGAACTCGGTGAGTCCCTGCACGGCGCCCAAGACGACGGCTTCCAGCCAGCCCATGGTTCTCCTTCGGTGTCCGGATCGGACGTGTCAGTGGCCGATCAGCTGTCCCGGATCGGGCGGTGCCCAGGGGGCGTTGGGGACGGGGGTCGGCCCGGGGCCGAGGGCGGCCGGCTGGTCGGGTTTCGCGTTGATCTTGGTCATCGCGATCTCGTTCTTCGGACGCTCGATACCCGCGGCCGCGTACACCTGGTCCTCGTCGAGTGTCTCGTGCTCGAGCAGCGCCGTGACGATCGCCTCCAGCTGGTCGCGGTGCTCGGTGAGCAGCCGGACGGCCTGCTCCTGGCATTCGCCGATGATCCGGCGCACCTCCGCGTCCACCTCGTCCAGGGTCGTCTCGGCGATGCCCATCGTGCGCGGGTCGATCTGGTCGGACAGGATGTACACGGGTCCGACCTTCTCGCTCATGCCCCACTTGCCGACCATCTGGCGGGCGATCGCCGTCGCCTGCCGCAGGTCGGACTCGGCGCCCGTCGTGACGACCCCGAACACCGCGTTCTCGGCCGCCATCCCGCCGAGCGCGCCGACGATGCGGCCGCGCAGATACGCCTCGTCGTAGCCGTACTTGTCCGTGTCGGGCGTCGACAGCGTCACGCCGAGCGCCTGCCCGCGCGGGATGATCGACACCTTCCGGACAGGGTCCGCGCCCTTCTGTAGCATGCCGAGCAGCGCGTGGCCGGACTCGTGGTAGGCGGTGCGGCGGCGCTCGTCCTCCGGGATGATGACGCTGCGGGCGACGCCCAGCTGGATCTTCTCCAGTGCGTTCATGAAGTCACGCTGGTACACGAGCGTGTCGGCGCGCTGGGCGGCGAGCAGCGCCGCCTCGTTGGCCAGGTTGGCGAGATCCGCACCGGTCATGCCGGGGGTCGTGCTGGCCAGGTCGTGCAGGCTCACGTCCGGCGCCATGGGGATCTGACGGGTGTGCACCTG
>WQUE01000264.1 GCA_009785885.1 Actinomycetes bacterium | reverse complement strand
CGTTGCCGGCGGGCCTGACCTACGATCCGGCGACGAAGACCCTGTCGTGGTCCGGCCCGTTGACGCCGGGCCAGGTCGTGACGCTGCCGTTCACGGTGACGGTGGATTCCCCGCTGGCGACGAACACGCCGCTGGTGACGTCGGTCGTGCCGGGCACGTACGGTGCCTGCGCGGCGGCGGGGGCGTGCGCGGTGTCGACGGACACGGCCGCGTTCACGGTGGCGAAGTCGGTGGACACGTCGGTGGCGGGTGCGGGCGATGTGGTGACGTACACGGTGCACGTGACCAGCGTCGGTTCGGCGGCGGTTGCCGCGTCGTTCACCGATGATCTGTCGGGTGTGCTCGACGACGCGAGTCTGGTGTCGTCGTCGCTGCCCGCGGGTGCGACGGTGGACGGCAACACGCTGTCGTGGTCAGCGGACGTCCCGGCGGGTACCGCCGTGGATGTCGTCTACAAGGCGAAAGTGAACACGCCGGTTGCGGCCGGGGCCACGTTGAAGAACGTGGTCACGCCGGGCGACGGGGGATCGCGTGAGGTGGGCGGGTCGTTGACGACGTCCACCCCGACGCAGGGCTTCACGGTGCGTGAGTCGGTCGATCGGACGGTCGCCTCCCCGGGTGATGTGGTGACGTACACGATCACCGTCGTCAACCCGGGTTCGACACCGGTGGCCGGTTCGCTGACCAGTGACCTGTCGGGTGTGCTGGACGACGCGACGTTGAACACCGCGTCGCTGCCGTCCGGCCTGACCTACGATCCGGCGACGAAGACCCTGTCGTGGTCCGGCCCGTTGACGCCGGGTGAGACGGTGACCTTGCCGTTCACGGTGACGGTGGACGCGCCGCTGGCGACGGACACGCCGCTGGTGACCAGCGTGGTGCCGGGCACGTACGGTGCCTGCGCGGCGGCGGGGGCGTGCGCGGTGTCGACGGATACGTCCGCGTTCACGGTCGCGAAGACCGCGGACCCGTCGGTCGCCGGTGCCGGTGATGTGGTGACGTACACGGTGCACGTGGCGAACACGGGCTCGGCGGCGGTCGACGCGTCGTTCACCGACGATCTGTCGGGCGTGCTGAACAATGCGACGCTGGCGTCGGCGCTGCCGTCGGGTGCGACGATGGACGGCAACACGCTGTCGTGGTCGGCGAACCTGCCGGCGGGTACGGCGGTGGATGTCGTCTACAAGGCCAAGGTGAACGCGAGTTTCCCGGCCGGGGCGACGCTGAGGAACGTGGTCACGCCGGGCACGCCCGGGTCGTGCAGTTCGCCCGCGGCGTGCGGAACGTCCACCCCGACCCGGGGATTCACGGTGCGGGAGTCGGTCGACAAGCCGGTCGCGTCGCCGGGCGACGTCGTGACGTACACGATCACCGTCGTCAACCCGGGTTCGACGCCGGTGGCCGGTTCGCTGACCAGCGACCTGTCCGGCGTGCTGGACGATGCCACGCTCGACACCGCGACGCTGCCGGCGGGCCTGACCTACGATCCGGCGACGAAGACCCTGTCGTGGAGCGGTCCGCTCACGGCGGGCCAGGTCGTGACGCTGCCGTTCCACGTCACGGTCGATTCGCCGCTCGCGACGAACACGCCGCTGGCGACCTCGGTCGTGCCGGGCACGTACGGCGCGTGCGCGGCGGCGGGGGCGTGCGCGGTGTCGACGGACACGGCCGCGTTCACGGTCGCGAAGACCGCGGACCCGTCGGTCGCCGGCGCGGGCGATGTGGTGACGTACACGGTGCACGTGGTGAACACCGGTTCGGCGAGTGTGGCGGCGTCGTTCAGCGACGATCTGTCGGGCGTGCTGGACAAGGCGGCGTTGGCGTCGGCGTTGCCGTCGGGTGCGACGATGAGCGGGAACGTCCTGTCGTGGTCGGGGAACGTCCCGGCGGGTGCCGCGGTGGATGTCGTCTACAAGGCCAGGGTGAACGCGACCGTGGCGGCCGGGGCGACGCTGACCAACGTGGTCACGCCGGGTGCGGCGGGTTCGTGTGCGGCGTCCGGGACGTGCGCGACGTCCACTCCGACCCGGGGCTTCACGGTGCGGGAGTCGGTCGATCGGACGGTCGCCTCCCCGGGTGATGCGGTGACGTACACGATCACCGTCGTCAACCCGGGTTCGACACCGGTGACCGGTTCGCTGACCAGTGACCTGTCGGGTGTGCTGGACGATGCCACGCTGAACACCGCGTCCCTGCCGGCGGGCCTGACCTACGATCCGGCGACGAAGACCCTGTCGTGGTCCGGCCCGTTGACGCCGGGTGCGACGGTGAGCTTGCCGTTCACGGTGACGGTGGTTTCCCCGCTGGCGACGAACACGCCGCTGGTGACGTCGGTGGTGCCGGGCACGTACGGTTCGTGCGCGGCGGCGGGGGCGTGCGCGGTGTCGACGGGCACGGCCGCGTTCACGGTCGCGAAGTCGGCGGACAAGTCGGTGGTCGGCCCGGGTGACGTGGTGACGTACACGATCCACGTGACCAGCACGGGCTCGGCGGGCGTGGACGCGTCGTTCAGCGACGACCTGTCGGGCGTCCTCGCGGGGGCGGTGCCGCAGACGCCGCTGCCGGACGGGGCGAGCATCGACGCGTCCTCGAAGACGCTGTCGTGGAACGGCCGGCTCGGAAGTGGGATGTCGGTCGACGTGATCTACAAGGCGTTGGTGAACACCACGGCGAACGGGCCGGCCCACCTGACGAACATCGTGACAGCCGGCCCCGCCGGGTCGTGCAGCGAGGACTCGACGTGCGCCACGCTCACCACGATCCACCGGTTCGCCGTGTCGCAGACGGTCTCCGCCACGGTCGTGTGGCCGGGCGATGAGGTGAGGTGGACGGTGTTGGTCACCAACACGGGCGGCGACGACTTCACGGCCGGCGCGCCCGCGTCCTACACGGTCGACCTGTCGGACGTGCTGGGCAACGCGACCCTGGACACCGCGTCCCTGCCCGACGGTGCGAGCTTCGATCCGGCGACGAAGGTGCTCACGTGGTCCGGACCCGTGCCGGAGGGCCAGACGGTCACGATGGCCTACCGGGCGATCGTGGAGAACCCGCTCACGGGCAACGGCGATCTGCCGAGCACGGTCGTCCCCGGCCCGTCCGGGGTGTGCGACGCGGCCGTGGGCTGCGCCACCGACACGAAGGCCGGGTGGTTCACCGTGTTCAAGTCCGTGGACGTGGCGAGCGCGAAACCGGGCGAGGTCGTGACCTGGACGGTGCACGTGACGAACCCCAGCGCGATCGACTACAGCGGTGACACCCTCGCCTGGTTCACCGACGACCTGTCCGGTGTGCTGGACGATGCGGCCCTCGTCGACCCGCTGCCGACCGGCGTCAGCCTGGACGGGAAGGTCCTGTCGTGGCACGGCGCGCTGGCCTCCGGGCAGATCATCGACGTGTCGTATGCGGCCCGCGTCAACGCCCCCGACCTGGGCGACGGCAGCCTTCGCAATGCCGTCACCCCTGGTGGGAGCGGGGTGTGCGTGGCCGTGTCGACCTGTGCGACGACCACGCCCGTGCAACGGTTCACGGTGTCCACGGCGGTCGACAAGCCGACCGCGGCGCCGGGTGAGACCGTGACGTGGACGGTGACCGTCACCAACACGGGCGGCGTCGACTACACCGCCGGCGATCCGGCATCGTTCACCGTCGACCTGTCGGGCGTCCCGGATGACGCGACGCTCAACCTGGCGGGTCTGCCGGCCGGGGCGACGTACGATCCCGCGACGAAGCACCTCACGTGGTCGGGGCCGGTGGCGGTAGGCAAGCAGGTGACGATGTCGGTCCAGGCGGTCGTCCTCGGCCCTGGCAGCGGCGACGGCGACCTGCCGACGACGGCGACCGCCGGGCCGGGCGGGGTGTGCGCCGCGGGCGAGACATGCACGACGGACACGACCACGCGGTGGTTCACGCTCGCCAAGACGGTGGACAAGCCGGCCGTCCAGCCGGGCGACCGGGTCACGTGGACGGTGACGCTGACGAACAGCAGCCCGACCGACTTCACGGCCGAGCATCCGGCCTCGTTCACCGACGATCTGTCCGGCGTGCTGGACAATGCGGCGCTCGACGTGGCGGGCCTGCCCGCCGGGGCGACGTTCGATGCGACGGCGCAGCGTCTCACCTGGTCGGGACCCCTCCCGGCCGGCGCGACGGTCACCGTGTCCTACCAGGCGGTCACGAACAAGCCGCGGACGGGCGACGCCCACATGCCCAACGCGGTCACGCCGGGGCCGGGCGGGATCTGTGCGCCCGCCGGCTGCGCGACGGACACCTTGTTCCCGATCCAGATCCCGGCCGGCGGCAACGCGGTCACCTCCCGCGCCTGGCTGTACGGCGTGGCGGGGGTCGTCCTCGTGCTGGCGGTCGGCCTGATCGCCTTCGTGATCGTGCGCAGGCGCCGGGACGGGGCCCACACCGAGTGACGCCGATGACCACCCACCAGGCCCGGACCACCCCCGGGCCTGGTGGGTGGGACGCGGCGACGGTTCGGGCGTCCGGCGCCACCACGCGGTGGAGCCTCAGCGGCGCTCGTTCATCACCTCGGCCAGCTGGCGGGCCAGTGGCGAGGTCATGATCGTCTCGACCGGCTCGGGCAGCGACCAGCGCCAGTTGGGGTACACGTCGACGGTGCCCGGCATGTTCGGACGTTCCTTCGCCATCGCGGCGTCGTCGAGGCTCACGACGACGACCCGGCTGGGCGCGGTGGACAGCAGCTGGTACCGGGCGAGGACGGCGGCACGGATGTCGTCCTGCGTGATCTGCGAGGCGGGCTTGTCGGGATCGATGCGGGCCAGCTCCGCCAACCCCCGGCGGGTGGTGTTCATCTGCTGGAAGTCGGCGGCCTTGCCGATCCGGACCAGCTCGTCGACGTCGGCGCCGGTGAGCAGGCCCGCGACGGTGACCTGGTCGTGGGTGCTGGACGTGCCGACGCCCAGTTCGGGGAAGCTCGCGACGGGCGACCGCATGGCGGACCGGTTGCCCAGCATGCGGATCGCCTCCATGGTTTCCCGGACGCCGGCCGCGACCGTCCCCATGTCCTCCCCGACGATCCACGCGTCGTGCCGGGACGCCTCGACCCGCAGGATCGCGAGCAGTGAGTCCACCGGGTAGTACACGTACACGCCGTCGTGGGCCGTGCCCTCCAGCGGCACCCAGTACAGCCGCCACAGCTGCATCACGTGGTCGACGCGCAGCGCGCCCGCGTGGGCGAGCGCCGCGTGCACCATCGAGATGAACGGCCGGAAGTCGTCGCGCTGCAGCAGCACCGGGTTGAACGGCGGCAGCCCCCAGCGCTGCCCCTCCGTGTTGTGCAGGTCGGGCGGCGCGCCGATCTCGAAGTCGAAGCACAGCTGGTCCTGGTACGCCCAGGCGTCCTCGCTGTTCACGTCGAACCCGACGGCCAGGTCGGCGAGCACGTCCACCCCGCTGTGGCACGCGATCTCGTACTGCGCCTCCGCCGCCCACTGCGCCCAGCAGAAAAACTCGACGCGGTCGGCGTGTGCCTCGGCGAACGCGGCGACGCCGGGACCGTCCGGACGGGTGTACTCGGCCGGCCAGTCGCGCCAGGTGGACGAGTCGTACTGTTCCACCAGCGCGCACCACACCGCGAACCGCGCGAGCGCCCCGGCCTGGTCGGCCCTCCACCGGCGGTACTCGGTGGGCAGGTCGAGGTGGACGACGTCCCAGATCCGCTCCAGTGCCTCGCGCTTCAGCGCCCAGACGCGCGTCCGGTCGATCAGGCGGTCCGCGTTCAGGGCGTGCCCCGCCGCGGCCAGGTCGGACAGGTCGACCCGCTCGGCGCCCGGCACGAGCCCCGGCGCGAGATGAAGCAGATTCAGGAACATCCGGGAGGCGGGGGAGTACGGCGAGTCCTGCGGGACGGACGTCGGCGCGACGGCGTGCACCGGGGACACCTGGACGCACGACGCGCCCTGCGTCGCGGCGAGGCGACAGATCTGGGCGAGGTCGCGGAAATCGCCGATGCCCCACGAGTCGCGGCTGCGCGCGGCGTACAGCTGCACCTGCCAGCCCCAGCTGCGTCCGGGGGTATGAAGCTGCTCGGGGGCGGCGATCACGAGCCGGCGCAGGCCGGTGTCGGTGTACAGGATGTGGTAGCCGGCCTGGTTCACGAAGCCGACGGCCCGGTACGTGTGGCCGTTCTCCATGATCACCGTGCCGAACAGGTCGGGGTGGTAGCGGCCCGGCGTGCAGATCAGCGGCGCGCCCGCCCCGTTCGGCGCGTCCAGGTCGAAGTCGCCCGAAACGAGCGCCAGGGTCGCCGTCGGCGTGCTGACGTACGCCCCGGCGGCGTTGATGTAGCCCTCGGCCACCCCGAGGGGGGCGAGGTGGGCCACCAGCGCGGCGCGCGTCGGCGCGTCGATCGAGGTGGCGCGCGCTGGCGCGTCAGGCACCTGCGCGGCGGGGTGTGCCGCCGGCGATGGACCACTCACCCTTCCATTGAAGACCACGTGGCCAAATCCTGCCACCTCGGGGTGTCCCCCGGCAGGTAGCCTGTCTCCCATGGACATGCGCCGCGCCGACCGGGCCGTGACGGACCCGGCCCGAATCTCCGACATCTTGAGCCGCGCCCAGGTGGGCCACCTGGGACTGGTGGACGACGAAGGCGTGTACGTCGTGCCGCTCAGCTTCGCGCACGAGCTTCGGGACGACGGCCACCTCACGGTGTACGTCCACGGCGCCCCCGTCGGGCGGAAGATGGCCGCGCTGCGTGCCCGTCCGGACGGCCGGGTGTGCTTCCAGGCCGAGGTGCGCCACGCCACCACGGGCGTGGACTCCCCGGAGTTGGGCGGCATCTCCGTGGCCTACGAGTCCGTGATCGGCTGGGGCACGGGCAGGGTCGTGGAGGACGCGGGCGAGGCCGCCCGCGCGGGACGGGCGCTCGTCGAGAAGTACGCCCCGGGCCGGGGCCGCGAGCTGGACGCGCTGCCGTCCCACGTCGCGATCGTCGCCCTCGACCTGGACGCGGTCACCGCGAAGGCCAACCTCCCCTGACGAGGGATGCGGTTCGGCCGGCGTCCCCCTGCCGAACCCGTGGGGCTGACCAGGCCAACCCCGAACGGAGGAACCGTGACGACAACCCCGGAACCGCCACCGGGGCACTTCGTTGACGGCGGTGCGCGGATCCGCCGGCAGGCGGAACGGCTGTGGCTGCCGCGTCGCCACAGATGGCAAGGATGTCACCCACGGGTTGTCGCCGCCCGGGCCACGGGCGGCGGTCTCGCGCATCTCGTACGCGGCAGTTCACGTCGCGTCATCCAGTCTTCGTGCCCGCCTTCGGGTGACTCGTCAGATGCCATCGTCCGCACGGACACCGGTAGGCGCGCGACTCTTCGCGACGCGACGCGCGGGAGCGTTGGGTGGACGCCAGCGCGATCTTCGCCTCGAGTCTCGACGAATAGGCGGCCTTGCCTGGGGTTGGGCACGCCGTGGATGCGCTGCCGGAGTAGTGCATGTCGACATCGACGCGGCTCGCGGCAGTGTTCAGGTGTTCCGCGATGCATCGCCGCGCCTCGAACTCGGCGTCCACGCGACGGCGGATGGACTGGCGTGCCCCGATGCCCGGGATCCACACCTCCCAGTGCCGGCCGGCCTTGGATACGGTCGCGGACAGGGGCTGGACGGGCCGGATCGAGACGGTCGCCTCCGGTGCTGGATGCCCCACGATGTACGCGATCGCCTCCATGACGATCGCTCGCGCGTTCGCCAGGCTCGGCAGTTCGCAATACAGGTCCGGGTAGTCATCGCTCTCCAGCACCCAGCGCCTGCCAGACCGCCGGGCCGTCACCACGGCGTGGCCCGTGTCCGGTTCGGACGTCGCGTCCATAGCTTCGATCATAGGAGAGAATGCTGACAATGTGGGCGCCGCGCGTCCTTCTGCGTGCGCTGCGCTGCTGCCGAAGACCATCCAGCCGGTGCGGTGGCCCATGGTTGGACACCGGGACAGCCCGGACGGGTGTCCGAAGATGGGCAAGACACCTTGTGAAGGTCCGCACGGGGAGGTAGTGCCCCCTTTGGGGCAGCACCAACGGAGATCGTCGTCTTCCGCGTTGCCAGAAGAGTGTGGAAGAGTCTGCCAGAGTGTGGATCACCGCGGCTCACCGTGGATCGTGCCCACTCACTGCGGACAACTCGCCGCTCTCGTGCGTCCGTCGCGCCGGCATCGCCGCCCGCAGCCCTGGCGGCGGCGCCGGTGATGCTAGAATGCTTGCATGCCTAGCATTGTGATTCGGGACGTCCCCGAGGACGTGCACCGCACCCTCGCGTCCCGGGCGGCAGCCGAGGGCCAGTCGCTGCAGCAGTACATGCTCGCCATGGCCACCCAGTCGGCCGGGCGGCGCACCCAGCGGGAGGTGCTGGACGAGATCCGCCGCCGCGCCCGCACGTTCCCGCCGATCTCGACCGAGGACATCCTCGCCGATCTGAGGGCCGGTCGTGACCGACTGGACTGAGCCCGTGGTCGCTGATGTGACCTTCCGGACGGTCGTGGTCGACGCGTGCGCGGCCATCGAGGTGCTGCTGCGCCCGACCGAGAAGGCGGATCGCGTCAGCGCCGTCCTCGATCGGTGCAGTCTGTGTGCTCCCGTCGTCTTCCCCTTCGAGGTGTCGAATGTCATCCGTCGTCGCCTCTCCGCCCGGCTGCTGTCCCCGGAGGCCGCCGAGCTGGCCTGGACCGGCCTGGACGACCTGGACGTCGATCTGTGGCAGTGGGCGACGATCGCCCGGCGGGTGTGGCGGCTGAAGGGCAGTCTGAGCACGTACGACGCCAGCTACATCGCCCTGGCCGAGGTGTTGGACTGCCCACTGGTCACCACCGACGCGAAGCTCGCCGCGATGGCCCCGCCCACCTGCCGGATCGAACTCATCCCCTGAGCGGTCCGTCCGGGGCCGGCCCGGCGTCCACGCTGTCCCCGCAAACGGAACTCCGCAGATAGTCCGCCGTCGGCGAAGCAACCAATCCGGCGAAACCTCGTGCCGCCAGGCGCGCACGGTGGGACAATCCCCAAGGCACACCGAGGCCTGAGCGGGCGCCTTGTCCCTTCCCCCTGCTCAACCCGTGGGGCCAAGGACGCGGGCCCGCGCCTGGTACGTCGTGCCACGGACACCCCAGCCGCCGTCGACGAGAACGTGACCACCCGCCTTGAGCTTGTCGAGTCGATAGCGCACGGCTTGGTCCGAGAGTCCGGTTGCCGCCATGATCTGCCTCAGAGTGAGAGGTCCAGGAGTGATGACATCGATGATCGCCTGGGTTGATGCGTTCGGTTGGGTGAACGGGGCGGGTGCGTCGGACTGTGGCTCCTGGGGCAGTTCGTCCTGGTCGGGCTCCCCGTCCTGACGGACGATGGCGACACGCGGCGGCGCCTCCGACATGTCACCGGCCCGATACCGCGGGTCGATCATGTACGCACGCCCCCGTGTCTCGCCCACCGGCACCGACAGGCCGAGATCGACCAGTTCCTGCAGTGTGGTCGCGGCGACCCGCGAGTCCGTCGGCGCGAACTCCTCGCGCACCAGGCTGTTCGTCCACCGCCCGCCGTGGCGCATGGATACGACGATCTGTCGCTGTACATCGGTCAGTCGGCCCTGGGGGTCGTGCTGACGGAGCCAGTCCATGTCGGCTGGGCCGATCAGGGAGGCACGCGGCACGAGGACGGTGAACGCGACGCC
>WQUE01000263.1 GCA_009785885.1 Actinomycetes bacterium | reverse complement strand
CCCTGCACCCCGACCGTCGCCGACGACAGGTCCTTCGGCGACACCGTCAACGTGTACGACGCCGTCGCCTCCAACCACTCACCCGGCACCGCCGCCGCCGTGGCCGTGATCGTCGCCTCACCCACACCGACGATCGTCACCAGACCGGACGCATCGACCACCGCCACCGTCTCATCCGAACTCGCAAACGTCACCGTGCCGTCACCCACGTGCGCCAAGGTGTTCGTGAACGGCGCATCCCCGATGATCTTCGCCGCCGACGATTGATCAAACGTCAACGTCTGCGGCTTCGGCTCCACCGGCGGGGCCGTGATCGTGAACGTCACCTGCGCACCCGAACCCTCGTAGTTCCCCACACCCGACACGGTCACCGTCGCCGTACCCGCGTCCGTGTTGGTCTCGTACGACACCGTGTAGTCCGTGCCCGCGACAAGCAGCTTCGTCCCATCGTGCACCACAATCGTCGGCGTGACCGGTGAACCAGTCCATGCCTGATCATTGATCGGATCGATCGTGAACGTGATCACCCGCGGACCGATCGTGAACGAACCCGACGCCGTCCCGGCGTAGGCGCCGATACCGGTCACCGTCACGCTCGCCGTCCCGGCGTTCGTGTTGTTCGAGAACGCAACCGTGAAGTCCGTGCCCTCCACCAGGCTCACGCCGCCCAACGTCACCGTCACCGGCGGCGTCAACGGCATCCCGGTGTACACCTGCGGGCCCATCACCCCGACCGTCGCCCCGGACAGATCCGTCGGCGCAGTGATCCCGCCGGTCACCGTCGTCGTGGCGGAAGCCGTGATCGGATCGGCCACCCCGACCTCGGGGATGGGGTCGATCCGGGCGGTGGTGGTGAGCGCGGCGCCGTCCGGAGCGTCGGAATCGACGGTGTAGGTCAGCGTCAGCGTGGGCTTGGTCATGCCGCCACCGGTCTGCAGCGCGACCCACGACGTCACCCACTTGCCCGTCGCCGGATCGAAGCTGCCGTCGGCGCTGCTCGACACCAGCGTCGCGTGCTCGGGCAGCGTGACGTTCACCTGCAAGCTCCACAGGGAGTACGTGTTGGTGCTCGTGACGGCGATGGTGTGAGTCACCTGCTCGCCGGGGCCGGCCGTCGCCTTGTCGGCATCGGCGGTGAGCACGATGCTGATGGGTTCCTGGAAGACCAGGTTGCCGGTGGCTGACAGGTCGGACGGGACGTCCGCCCCGTCGATCCGCGTCACCTGGACGGTCACGGGCACCGTGCCCGTCGTCAGGTCCGGATCGGGCGTCAGGGTGACGACGAGCTGGGCCGTGTGCGCGGGATCGATCGTGTCGTCGATCGTCCAGACGCCGCTCGCGGGGTCGTACGTGCCCAGGTTCGGCACGGCGCTGACGAGGGTGAAGCCGTCCGGGATGTGGTGGACGGCCTGCACGCCCGTGACCGGACCGGTGCCGATGTTGTACAGGCCGAGCGTGTACGTCAGCTGCGGCGTGCCGAGCGGGAAGGTTCCGCCGGCGACGCTCGGCCGCAGCCAACCCTCCCCGGGCGCCGTCACCAGGTAGTGGATCGGCACGGTGCTGCCGACGATCACCATGGACGGCGGCGGGGTCTGGCCGCCGATCGAGGTGAGTTCCGCCGCGAACGTGAGGTCGTCTCCGGTCTTCGCATCCGACGGCACGGTGAACGCGAGAGTCAGCATCCGAGTGCCGGACGTGAGCGTGTAGCCGGCCGCGTCGACCAGGCTCGCGGGATCGATGTGGTCGATGTGCCACATCCCGGTCGCCGGGTCGTAGGTGCCGTTGGTGGCCGTGGCGGTCACGTCCCCCGGGTTCAGTCCCGCCGGCAGCGGCGCGGACACGACGAGGTCGTCCGCCGCGCCGAGCCCCCAGTTGGCCACCACGAAGGTCACCGTGACCGGGTCACCCGGGTGCACGTTGTAGCTCGACCCGTCGAGCGCGCGCATCACGGAGATCCGCGGCCCGTCGGAGCCGACGACCACGTCGTACTTCTGCGTGCTGCCGTCCTCGGCGGTCACCGTGTAGTACAGGACGGCGCTGATGCCGATGCCGGAGAAGTCGCGGGTCTCACCGGAGGCCGGGCTGACGCTGGCGCCGTCGAAGGCGATCTGCGGTGCCAGCGCCGACAGGTCGGAGCCGGCGGGCAGGGTGACGATGATCGTGTGGTTGGTCTGGTCGATCACGCCGTCCACGCCGTTCACGGTGAAGCGGGTGATCTGCTTGGCCGTCGGGTCGGCCGCGGCGACCACGAAAGCGGCCGTGGCGCTGGCCCCCGAACTCGCCCCGACCAGCCCGACGGTGTGGTCGCCGGGAGCGGTGTCGGACGGGACGGCCCAGGTGAAGGCCACGTTGCCGTCGGCGTCGGCGGTCTGCGTGCCGATGACCACCGGGTCGGAGTACATCGTCGCGGTGACGCTCTCACCGGGAAGGAACCCGCTGCCGGTGACGCTGGCCACCCCACCCGCGGTGACGGCCGCCGACGCCATGGTAGCCGTGCCGCCCGTGCCGAGCTGGTAGATCGTCAGCGCCGGACCGCCCGACCCGAAGTGCAGCGTCAGCGAGCGGTTCGAGCCAGTGTTGGCGGTCGAGTAGAGGGCCGGTGACCAGGATCCGGAGCACCCGGTTTCCGCGTCGACCATGGGACCCCAGCTGTCCGCCGGTACGTAGATCCACTTGTACCTGTTGCTGTCGTCAAACTCGACCGGCATCGGCGCGACCCAGGGATCCAGGCCGGGGCGCGGCACGACGATGAGCCGGTTCACCGTCCAGAACACGGCTTGGCCAGTGCTGGGGATGGTGATGCTGGTGACCGGTTTCAGGCCGTACCCGCTGCTGTACACGTCCGCGTAGACCGCGGGGGCGCACCCGTATGACCAGGTCGCCGCGATCTGCAAGGGGGCGGACGCCCAGAGGTCGGAGGACGCCCCATGGGCCCAGACCAAGTACGACCCGGACGGGATGTCCGCCGGCACCGTGAACAAGTAGCCGACCCTGCCCTGGTTGTCGGCCGGGGCGGAGCCGAGGCCACGGCTCTCGGTCCCCTGGTCGTTGGTGAGGAAGAACGACACCGTCTCATGGGGCGCGTAGTTGGTCGCCCAGGCGGCCCAGTCGCCGCGGAGCAACGCGTCCTGGCGGGTCAACTGGACGGTCGGCGCCGCCTGCACGGTGAGCGGGGCGCTGGCGGTGGTACCGGAATCGGCGCCGACGAGTTCCACCGTGTGATCCCCGGCCGGGGTGCTGGACGGCACGGTCCAGGTGAAGGTGACGTTGCCGCTGGGGTCGGCGGGCTTCGTCCCGATGACCACCGGATCGGAGTACATCGTCGCCGTGACGTCCTCGCCGGGCAGGAAGCCGCTGCCGGTGACGGTCGCCTGGCCCCCCTGCGTCGCACTGGTGGCGCCCATCGTCGCCGTCGCCGCGCCCGGGCCGGCCGCCTGGGCGACGGTGACGGTCTGGGTGAGCTGGCCCTCGGTGGAACCTGACTGGGAGGTCGTCGTGTACGTCAGGGTGGCGCCACGCGCCGGGCCGGTATTCGGTGCGGCGGTGTAGTCATCCGTCGTCGTGCCCGCCGTGCCGGACGGGGCGAGGGCGA
>WQUE01000262.1 GCA_009785885.1 Actinomycetes bacterium | reverse complement strand
CGCACGACCCGGCTGGCGCTGTGGAGGGCGACGATCACCCCGACGGCCGTCATCGACGTGAACAGCGGATGACCGAAGGAGGTCGCCACACCGCGCAGCCACATCAACTGATTCAGATCGGCCACCGGATCGTTGCCGAAGATCTTGACCGCGTACACGTACTGGCGGACGTAGTAGATGAGGTTCTCCGTGAACGCGAAGCCGACGCCGGACAGCCCGGCCAGGGCAACCATCTGGAGCGAGGACACGAGACGGTAGCGCACCGCGACGGCCAGGAGGAACACGACGGTGGCCTTGCACGCCTCTTCGACGAACGGGGCGATGAAGATCGCCGCCCGGGCCGACGATGTCGGGTCGACCGGCCCGATGACGTTCGACAGATCGCTCGCCCAGGTGTTGACGTACAGCGCGATCAGCGTCGCGCACGCCGCACCCCAGCCGAGCGCGACGTACTTCATCGACGGCGTGGTGGGGCGCCACCGGTCCAGCAGCAGGAACACCAGGACGTAGAACGTCACCGTCCACAGCGCCCCCGGATGGAGCTGGAACGGATGAAGCTGGGCCGAGAAGTTGAACATGGCGCCGTGCAGCGCCTCGTTGAACTGGCTGATCGTCAGTTCGGTGGGATTGCCGATCTGCTCGGTGTACGCCTTGATCTCGGCCATCACGGAGCGGGAGACCTCACGGTACTGCCACGTCAGTCCGATCGCGAACACGACGGTGGCGGCCAGCACGACCCACAGCTGCGGGCCGACCGTCTTGCGCCGCCACCAAGACAGGCGCGGGTCCACTTCGCGGGGCAGGCCGGCCAGACGGCGAAAGCGGCGCTCCGCGGCGGCCTCGGACACGACGGACATGGGCGCCAGTCTACTGAGGCGGTGCCCCAGGATCGCCCCTGGGAGCTTCGGCCGGGCCAGTCTCACAGCACATGAACAGGCGGCGCGTCAGTCGTCGATGCCCCGGGCCACGAGCGCCTCGCCGATGACATCAGCCTCGCGCAGGGCGGCGATCACGAGCGGTGCGGCGAACGCTCCGAGGCTGAACGCGCCGCTGCGGGCGATCTGCGCCTCCCGGATGCCGTCCACGAGACCCGCCACGAGCGGCACGCAGCGCAGCCCCAGAAGGAGCAACAGCCCCACCCGCTCGGGTTGGACGCCGAAGCGCCGCGCCGGCCCTGCCACCACGACCGCGACATCCACGAGATCGCTGGTGCGCGTCGTCGCCGTGACGAGCGCCGCGAGGGCCACGAGACACGCGAGGGAGACCGGCACCGTCCACGCCTGCTGCCAGGCCCTCGCCAGCAGGTTCATCGCCGCCGTGAACACCAGCAACACCCAGACGGGACGCACCTGGCGGACCAGGAAACCCAGCCCCAGGCCGGCAACAAGGTAGGCGACGACGACCAACCCCGCCACCGCCGCGACCGCCCACGGCCACCGCCGCACGACGACGATCGCCACACCGCACGCGACCAGCAGCACGAGCTTGACCCCGGCCGGCATCCGGTGAAACGGGCTCGTCCCCGGCTGGTACATCCCCAACGTCACGTGCCTCACGCGGGCACCTCCGGACGTCTCACAGGTCCCCCACCCCGGCGGGCCGGGACATGAGCTCCCGGTAGAACGCGCCGACCTCGGCGGGGGCGCCGTCCGCCGCGATGCGCCCCTGATCGAAGCACAGCACGCGGTCGAAGCCCGCCAGTGCGTCCAGGTGGTGCGTCGCGAGGACCACCTGCTGGTCCAAGGCGAAGATCAGCTCGGCGAACATGCGGGCATTGCGCAGGTCCAGCAGGGTCGTCGGCTCGTCCATCACCACCAGCGACGGCTCGGTGATGAGGACGGACGCAAGCGCGAGCACCTGCTGCTGTCCGCCGGACAGGAGGTGCGCCGGCGCGTCGGCGAAGCCGGCCAGCCCGAAGCGCGCCAGTTGGGCGTCGACCCGACGGGCCACCTCGTCCTTGCCGAGACCCCGGCGCCGGAGGCCGAACGCCACGTCCTCGCGCACCGTCGGCATGATGATCTGCCGGTCGGGGTCCGTGAAGAGGAAGCCGGTGCGGGAGCGCACCGCCGACGCCTGCCGCGCCGTGTCGAACCCGCCGACGACAACGGTGCCCTCGGTGGGCAGCAGCAGGGCGTCCAGCAGGCGCACGAACGTCGACTTGCCCGAGCCGTTGTGGCCGATGATGCCGACCCGGTGCTCGGTGAGGACCACGTCGACCCCGTGCAGCACCGTGCGGGCGTTCGGCGTGCCCACCCCGTACGTGTGGGTGACCCGCCTCACCTCGATCGCCATCGACGCCACCGGCTCACCGCCCCGATCCGCTGGCCGCCGGCGTGCTGCGGCGCATGGCCCCGTCCGATGCGGCCGGGACGCCTCGCGCGGGCAGCAGCCCCGGATAGCCCGCGTGCACGCCCTTGGCCACCCCGACCGCGATGACGCACTTCACGGCGTCGCCGATCAGGAACGGCACCGCGCCGCCGATCACCGCCTGGGGCAACCCGAGACCGGTGACCACCATGAGCCCGGGCACGCCCACCACGTACACCAGCAGCGTCCCGATGACGAGGGTGACCGCACCCCACCACACGCGGTACGGTGCGCCCACCCGGTACGTCAGCCAGCCGACGACGCCCGCGACGAGGGGGAACGCCAGGAAGAACCCGACGGTCGGCCCGACGAAGACCGCCAGCCCGCCCCGTCCGCCGGACAACAACGGCAGGCCGATCGCCACGAGCGCCATGAACAGCACCTGCGCGGCCACCGCGCGCCGGGCCCCCAGCACGGCCCCGGACAACAGCACGGCGAGCGTCTGCGCGGTGACGGGCACCGGCGACACGGGCAGGTAGATCGCCGGAACCAGGCCCAGGGCGGCGGTCAGCCCGGCGAAGACGGCGACCAGCGCCACGTCGCGCGCACTCCAGCGCCCCGTGGGCATCGCCGGCCTCCTTTCGCACGCGGGGAACACGTCGGCGGCGATCGGATGCATCGTCCGAGGTCCCCGGCGCGAGCCTAACAGACGCCCGCAGGACGCGCAGGGCGATCCGCGCCTGGCGTGCACCCCACGTGTGCCATGTGGGCCGCGCACGACCACAATGGTGCCCATGGTGCGCATGTCCCGCGAACGGTTCGAGCAGCTGGTGGACGACGCCCTGGACGGCGTCCCCGACGACATCGCGGCCCTGATCGACAACGTCGTGGTCCTCATCGAGGACGAGCCACCCGAGGACGAGCCGCCGGACCTGCTCGGCCTCTACGACGGCGTGGCGCTGACCGAGCGCGACAGCTGGTGGTCCGGGTCGCTGCCGGACCGGCTGTTCATCTTCCGCAACCCGATCCTGGACATGTGCGACGACGAGGACGAGGTGGTCCGCGAGGTCCGCATCACCGTGCTGCACGAGATCGGCCACTACTTCGGCCTCGACGAGGACCGCATCCACGAACTGGGCTGGGGCTGACGGGGCCGACGGCGGCCCGGGAGGGAATCGAACCCTCGCGCGACAGATTAGAAGGCTGCTGCTCTATCCCCTGAGCTACCGGGCCTGGCCCCTCGATTGTACGGGAGCAGGACAGGGTGACCGTCCCGGTGGGCCGCGAACCGGGGG
>WQUE01000261.1 GCA_009785885.1 Actinomycetes bacterium | reverse complement strand
TCGTACGCCATGTCGAGGTGGTACGTCCACCCGGACAAGGGACAACGCACCGCCAGGTTCACCGCCGGGCAGGGCAGGCCGGCCCGGACGAGGAGCAGACGCGTGCGGGTCTCGGCGGGTGAGTCCGTCCCCGGGACGAGCCGGCCAACGGCGCGCCGGGCCTGGGTGATGCCGTGGGTGCCGGCAAGCACGTCAAGGCGCGCCTTCAGCGCCTCGGCGCTGAGCAGCGGCGCCTTGCGGCGGAGCAGCCCGTCGCCCACCTCGACCAGCTCGTCGTCGGTGGCGTCCCGCAACTGGACCCACGCGTCCACGGGGTGCACCACCGGCACTCCGGCAACCCGCCGCCACACCGATGGCGCGGCCATCCGATGCGGGACCACGTGGGGACGCCGGGGGCAGTGCGCCTTCGTCACCATGATGTGGCACGTGTCCCAGTCCTCCAGGTGTGCGGGCAACGCCACGCCGAGCGCCTGCAGGGCGCTGGGCCCGCACAGGATGGCATCGTGGCCCCGGTACGCCGTCATCACGCCCTGGACGAACGCCCACCACGCCCGACGGCGTGCGTCGCGTCCCGACGGTTCGTCCCGGGCGATCGCCAGGCCGTACACCCCCCGGGTCAGCCTCGTGTAGCCGAGCCGCGCGTGGTTGTCGCACGTCACGCGGCCGTCGCAGGCCCGCTCCACGGTTCCCAGCCGATGTTCTCTCATACCATCAATCTGGTGATCCGCGCCGGCCAGGCACGGGCCTGTGGATAACTCCCCAGGTGCGAACGCCCTGTGGATAACCCGGCTCAGCTGAGCGCCTGGACCCCCGCCTGGTCGAACTCGTGCAGCGCCGCATCGACGCCGTCGGCCGAGATGCCGGCGCACCAGTCCAGCAGTACGCGGGTCGCGAAACCCTCCCGGGCCGCGTCGAGGGCGGTGGCCTTGACGCAGTAGTCGGTCGCGAGGCCGCAGACGTCCACGTCCGTCACGCCGCGCGTCCGCAGGAACTCCGCGAGAGGACGGCCCGTCGTCGCCTCGACACCCTCGAAACCGGAGTACGCGGCGGCGTCCATGCCCTTGTGGAACGCCCCATCGGCGGTACCGTCGAGGGCGGCGGCCAGGCCGGCGACGAGCGCGGCGCCCGGCGTCCCGGCGACGCAGTGCGCCGGCCAGGAGTCGACGTAGTCGGGTTCGGCGGCGAAGTGGTCGCCAGGGTCGATGTGCCAGTCCTGCGTCGTGACGATCACATCGTAGTCGGCCCGGGCCGTGGGGACGTACGCGGCCAGCCGGGCGGCGACGCCCAACCCGCCGGGCACGGCGAGGGTCCCACCCTCGCAGAAGTCGTTCTGGACGTCGACGACGATGAGCGCGCGGGCCATCGTTCCTCCTCGGGGGACGGTGCGGTGTGGTTCACCAGCCTAGAGCACGTCAGGACGCGAGGACGGCCTCGCGCAAGGTGTCGAGGCCGAGGCTGCCGAGCGCGAGGGCCCGGGCGTGGAAGTCCTTCAGGGAGAACGCGGCGCCGTCGCGCGTCCGGGCGGCGTCGCGCAGCTCGAGCCAGGCGCGGTGCCCGATCTTGTAGGCCGGCGCCTGCCCGGCCCAGCCGAAGTAGCGCATGACCTCGAACCGGGCCTGCCCCTCCGACTGGTTGACGTGGCGGTTGAAGTAGTCCCATGCCTTGTCGTACGTCCATTCCCCGCCGCCGACCTCGTCCGGGGCGGTGAAGCCGCAGTGCACACCCATGTCGATCACGACGCGGACGGCCCGCATCTGCTCCCCGTCCATCTGCCCGAGGAGCATCGCCGGGTCGTCGAGGAAGCCGAGCTCGGCCATGAGCGTTTCGGCGTACAGCGCCCAGCCCTCGCCGTGCCCGCTGACCCAGATCCCGTTGCGGCGCCACGTGTTGAGTTCGTCGCGCGCGAGGATCGCGGCGGCGCACTGCAGGTGGTGGCCGGGCGTGCCCTCGTGGTACACGGTCGTCAGTTCCCGCCACGTGCCGAACGTCGTCTCGCCGTCGGGCACCGACCACCACATGCGTCCCGGACGGGTGAAGTCGTCGCTCGGCGGGGTGTACCAGATGCCGCCCTCGTGCGTGTCGGCGATCATGCATTGGATCGTCCGCGCGGGGGTGCGGATGTCGAAGTGGACCCCGTCGAGCGCGGCGATCGCCTCATCGGCCTTGCCCTGCATCCAGGTCCGCAGCGCGTCCGTGCCGTGCAGCTGGTAGGCGGGGTCGGCGTCGAGCGCCAGCTTCGTGTCGCGCACGCTCAATCCTGGACGCAGCCGCGCGCAGATCGTCTCCTGCGCGGCCTCCAGGCGGGCGACCTCGTCCAATCCCCACTGGTACGTGGCCGCGTAGTCGACGCGCGTCCCGAGGAAACGGCGGGACGCCAGCTGGTAGCGCTCCGGCCCGACGGCGTCCTGGCTTGTCGCACGGGGCAGCAGTTCGGTCTCCAGCCGGGACGCCGCCGCGAGGTACGCCTCCCGGGCCGTCGCGATTCCCGCCTCCAGGGCCTCGCCGACGGACGCGGGCAGGCCGGGGCAGTCCCGGGTGGCGCGCTGGGAGAGGTCGGCGAAGTAGCCGCGCGGGCCGGCGTACTGGCGGCACTCCTCGGCGAGGGCCTCGACCTGGCGGCGGGCCGGGGCGATCCCACACTCGAGGCCGGCGAGCTGGCTGGCGAACCAGCCGTCGGCGGCGTCCGGGATCGCGCGTAGCCGCCGGGCGATCGTCGCCCACTGTTCGGGGGTGGACGTCGGCATCAGGTCGTACACCTCGCGCAGGCTGAGCAGCCCGCACTCCAGGTTGTTCAGTTGCGCCAGGTCGGCGTGCGCCGCGTGCAGCTCGGCGTCCAGGCCGAGACGTTCGCGCATCGCGGCGAGCGTGACGACGTCCGTGCCGTCGGCCGGCGTCAGGGCGTCCAGGGACGCGAGCGTGGACGTGACGAGGGACGCGTACGCGTCCAACCCGGCGGGCGACAGGTCGTCGTACTCGTCCTGGCGTTCGGTGGAGCCGAGGGTGGTCAGCCAGATCGGGCTCATGGCGGTCTGATCCGCGAAGAAACGGTCCGCGAGGCGGTCGATGGCGGTGGGTTGGCGCGTGCTCACGGTCCACCACCCTAGCCGGTCGCGCGGTCGCGGACGAGTCGTCACCGACGGCTACGAGGGTTTACGCATGATCGGGGAGCCGTCGGCGTTGAGCACCTGACGGTCGCCGAGCGGCTGCTTCAGGGTGAGGAGAACCACGGTGGGATACCCGAGGCCCGTGCTCGATCCGGAGGGGGCCTTCGCCTGGGCCTGAAGGCGGACCGTGGTCGAGGACTGCTCGACGATGGTGACGCGCACGTTGCCCGCCTGATCGCCGATGACCATCACCGACAGCGTCGTGTCGCCGCCCTGGCCGGGCTCCCACCAGCCGGCCGTCACGTCATGCCAGGGGCTCAGCCTGGGCAGCAGGATCGCCAAGGCAACCCCCAGCACCACGACGATCGCCGCGACCGCGATCATCCATCCTCGGACCCGTGAGCGTGCCATGAGTCACCCCCGGTCAGCCACGTGTCGCCAGGGTGGACGCCGACGACGGATCGATGACGATCCGTATGTCGTCCGTCCCGAAGCGTGCGACGATGCCGGCCGCGAGGTTGTCGGTCAGGCGACCCACGGTGAGAATGATGTGCCCGGACGCGTCGATGCCCGATTCGGTGACGGCCGCATCGGCGAAGGCGGGCAGCTGTCCCAGGTCGAACACCTGGTTGCCGATCTCCTGCAGCCTGGCGACGCTCTTCCCGTGGGCGGGGTGCGTGAGTACCACATGATCGAGCAAGCTCCCGAGGTTGGGCGCCTTGTCGGGTGTCGGGTCGCCGGCCTTCTTCGCCGGGCCCTTGGCGTAGCCGTTGAGCGTCGCCTTGACCACGTCCGGCGGGCTGGTCTGCAGCGCCACGGCGGCGGGGGAGACGGTCGGCAGGTCCACGGCGTTGCCGTCGATCGACGGGTAGCCGAAGTCGTCGGGTGCGCCCATCGCGACCGTGGCGGCTGCCGCGTAGGCGTCGGCCAGGGAACCGGGGACGTCGGCCGCCGCGTGGACGATCGTGAGCCCGTGCGTGTCCACGGGCGGCGTCGCGTTGGCGGGCAGGGCTGTCGTGGCCACGAACGCGGATGCCGCGGTAAGTGTGGTGAATGCGGACGCGAGGGTTCGTCTCGCGGCCCGGCGCCGCTGGATCGGGTTCTTCACGGCAAAGCCTCCTCGCCGGCTGTGCCGACCCGAGCGGCCGGCTCCGTGACCAGCACGGGGAAGGCGCGAGGCGACTGGACGACCCATGGCGGCTGTGGGCGACCGGTCGGTCCCGTCTTCGACGTGGTGACCACTCTAGACCCCGGGGGGGGGTGCGTGTCGATGGGTTCGGGTGGATTCCTGGGGCGGCCCTGGGCGAACCGTGCGGGTCGGGCGGGCAGACCGACGCCGCGGGCCCCGATGTGCCCCGGCCTGCCCGCTTCCCCCGAAGCCGGAGGCGGACGTCCGGATGATGTGCGCCAACCGAGGCGCCGGCATGGCGAGGCTGCAGGCTTGGCCGAGAGTGAACCGACCATCGAATCGCCGACGACCCGAACGCGGGCCCCTGCTGCGGTCTAGTGTCATGAGTGCTGCCATCCTCTCCTGAGTCACCTCGTCCCGGGTTATGGGGCAGCGTCGTCAGCCTGATGCTGGTGTCAGGCGGGCGGGTCATCAGCACGACAAGCAGTAGAGAGGAGATCGTGATGAATCGCCTCTACCGCATCGTCGGCGCAACACTCGTGGGGGGGGCGTGGTCATAGCCGGGATGATTCCGGCGCAACCCGCGTCGGCTGCCACGTGGAGCGCTGACCTGGCCGCCTTGCAGGTTCTGGCTCCGGGTACTCCGGTGTCGGCGCCTGGAGGGGCAGGCCCGTTCGCCTTGAAGGGCGTTGTCACGGCCGCGAGCGGGAGGCCCGTGGGGGCGGGTGTTCCCGTGTTCTTGTTCGCGGCCCCATCGCAGGCTTCTACGGCTTCGGTGCGGGTCGGGCAGCGGGTGCAGTTCCCGCTGGTCGCTGCCACGGTCACGGATGTTTCCGGGACGTACATGTTCCCTCAGGCCGGAGTGATCGCAACCTTGGCATCCATGAAATCCGAGTACCAGCAGGTCGTCGTGCCCACGCTGACGCAGGCGGGCACCCAGGCGGTCAACCTCCTGCAGGCTGACCCGGCGATGAAGGACGGAACGGTGGTGGGCGGGCTCATGGCGGCCACCGTCACCGGCGGCACCCCGTCGAACTCCACGGTCACGGCCGCCAGTCTGGCGACCCACAACGGTGCCGTGGCCCTGCCGGGCACCGCCGCCACCGCCACTCAGCTCAAGGCTGCGGCTGCAGGGGCTAGTGGGGTCATGCCCGCGAACTATGGGTACTGTTCTCCCGACGGCGTGACCTGCTACTACGAAACCCTTGAGAAGTCATGGACTCAGTGGGTGCTGGTGGGCCAGACATCCAGCAAGAGCAACTACGCCACGGCGCAGTTCACGTATGTCAAGGGGGCGTCGAGCAGTCTTGGCATTGGCGTCTCCGCATCAGGGAAGGCCGGCTCCTATTCGCAGAGCGGGACCATGAACGCATCCAGCACCGTGACGCTCGGTTTCGGCTCCAAGTCTGGGATCCACAACATCTACTACTACGTGACGTTCGACTATGGACGTTACCGCGACGAGGTGTACACGTACTGGTGGCGGTCGAGCCTGAGTTATGTGGTCAAACCGATCCGCTTCACGGGTGGAGCATCAGAGGGCACTTCGGGGACAGCTCTACACGCGAGTCCCTCCGACTGCCTGGAGGAGCCAGCCGGTATGACCTGGACGGAGAATCGGACAAAGGCGGTCACGTGGACCAATGGCGTCAGTGTCGGGCTCTCCGACATCAACGTGAACCTCTCCGCCAACACCGGCTACAGCACCACAACAATAGTGAGCTACACGTTCAAGGCCAAGCAGTACTTGTGCGGGGTATGGGACAAACCCGCAGGCACTCCAGGATTGTTGTATGTCGCCACATCGAGTGCCGGGTAAGCTGACGTGGGCGGCGGCGACGCTTGTCGTCGTCGCTCTGCCCTGGTTGTCCTCATGCGCGAGTGGCCAGTACGGCACGCTGGATCCGGGTGGCCTCGACGGCGGCTACGTGGCCCAGATGCCGCGATCGCCGGACGGGCGGCCCAATGGCTTCGGCGTGATCCTGACGAACGGGTCCCAGACAGGGTCGGCTGCCCTGGTTTCAGTCAGTCTCATTGGAGCTCACGGCCTGGAGATAGTTGATGCGGACACGCTGAGCCGTGACCATGCAATCACTGGCGGCGGCTGGATTCCGCCTCTCCCGCAGGATGACGAAAACGATGCTGCGCCACAGGGCTGGCCAGACATGCCCGCGAATTGGGAAACGAGGGTGGCCCTGAACCAGTCAGTGGTCGAGCCGGGACAGGAACGCCAATTGATCATTGTCGTTCAGGCCACGTCACAAGATGACTGTCTCTATGCCGAGGGTTTCACTCTTCGCTACCGCGAGTTTGGGCGGCTGTTCTCGGTGGATTCGGATGGGGCTCCCATGATCTACTATTACCATCCCGAGACTGATCTCAATCAGTGTGATGCCATTGTGAAGCAGATTCTCGCCAACCAGGCAAGCCGGAGGTCAGGGTAGGAGGTGCCGGGTGTCAACCCAGCCTCACGGGCAACGACTTGGGCTCGGAAGGGTGGCGGCGACCTTCGTGGTCGCCGCCACCTTGCCCTGGCTGTCATCTTGCGCGGGCAGCCGGGACGGCACGCTGGATCCGGGTGGCCGCGGCGTCCTCCCGGGTGAACTCATCCGCGCGCGTGGCCTTGCGGGGCGTTTTGTCCGTCGACTGTGACGGATAAAACGCCCCACAGCGGATCGCTACGTCCGAACAAGTCCCGGGTCACCTCCGCACCTCGGGACCCCTCTCGGGGTAACTCTCCGGCGCGGCACCGGTCGTCCACACCTCCCCGGTGGCACGTGTGTTGTGGGACCCGCCTCAGCCCGAGTCGTCCGCCGGGTCTCCGTCAGTCGTCCCCACCTCCGGGTACGCAAGTCGTACCACATTGGGGCTCTGAGGACCCCGCGGCAAGACGTGGTATGACTTCCGTACCCCGAATCGGCCCAGACGGCCGCGCAGTTCATACCATGTTCGCTTCCGCCGGCCCGGCGAGCCATCTGTGGCGTGAGTTGCGCGCCTCTGGTGTCGCGTCGTCCCCACCACCATGGTCCTGGGATGCACCGACCCCGGGGCGGGCCGTCCTCGCATGCAGGTAAGTCACCTCCAGTGCCGACGGTGGCAGGCCCGGACTCCGAACGGCAGGCACCCTGACTCCCCCATGAGTTTCACATGCCGGTTGTGGCTGCCGTCGTCGAGCATCCTGGGCAAAGACTGCTCAACGTCGGATTTGCCGCGCGGCCAACATATGGTGAGGCGCTGAAGAAAGCCTGGACGGAAGCCCTGACACTGCAGACTGGCAGCCGAGACATGCTTCGGGCAGACAGCAATCTCGCATGGGCGATCGGGATGGGGCTGATCGGCGGTGGCTGGCTGAAGCCCTTCCGGAGTGACCGTCGCTATCTCAACGACTTCAGAAGCGACTTCCGCGACATTAACGAGCTGGCTGCGCAGCAGCAGTACTACCTCGACGCGCGAGCTCGTGAGCCGATCAGCCACTTGATCGATGTCCATGAGACTGAGGCGTGGCCGGGCGAGAATGAGCTTGTCGACAGGTCACTGGAACAATACCAGAAAATGATCCTGGAACGCGGTTATGGCATACTGGTCGCCGAGGTGACAACGCCTGACGTGTTGTCCGCAGGCCTCCACGTGGTCCGTGTGATCATTCCCGGCCTGGTTGCGAATTTCGCGGCCGCATTGCCGATGCTCGGTCATGGTAGGCTGCAAGCCGTACCCCACGAGCTTGGTCTCGTCGAACGACCACGAGAGCTTCACGAGATGAACGGGAGTCCCTTCCCCCACGCATGACGAGACTGACTGAGCAGGTGCATGACAGACAAGATGGGTGGTGCGCATGCCAATGGGAGCCAGGCACGACCTGGTCGAGGCAAAGGTTCTCACCGGACTCGTGCTGTCGGAACTGACGTCGGGCATGGTGTCCGTCGCCGTCCCGCTCCTGGTATACGGCAGCACGGGAAGCCTGACGCGTGCCGCCCTCGTGTCGCTTGTGGGACTCGTCCCCACGTTGGTGTTCGGGGCGCTCGGGGCGCCGCAAGTCGACCGGATGGACCGCCGCAGGTTCATCGTTGCCGCGAACCTGGCCCGCAGTGCCTTGCTCGTCGGGGCGGCCATGGCGTGGACGTACGCCGGAACAGCGGGCGTCATGGCGATGGCGTTCGTGTCCTCCAGTCTCGCGGCGTTCGAGAAGCCCGCCCTGAGGGCCAGCCTCCCGGACCTGTTCGGCGACCGGTACCAGGAGTTCGTCGGGCGACGCGCCGGGTTGTCGTTCGCCGTGCAGATGGTGGCGCCGCTTGCCGGGGGCGCTCTCGTGGGCTTGGTCGGTGGGGTCTGGACGCTGGCGTGGTGCGCCACGGGCTACGTCGCCTACGCCCTGGTTGCCTGGCTCCTGCCTCCTCTGAACACCGCTGAGGCCCGGGCTGGCGCTGCCGGAACGTCGTCGTGGAGGGCCTTGCGGGAAGCTGTGGCCCACGTCGTGCGGCGACCCGCGGTCAGAACGTTGTTCGTGTACTGGCTTGTCTCGTTCATCGGTGTCCCGCTGGGCACGATGACCGCCGTCCCCTACATCACGACGAGCCTCGGCCATGGCTCCCTCGCCTACGGGATCGCCTCCGCGTGCTACGGGCCGCGTCAGTGGTGTCCTCCATCGTCGCGGGCAAGATGCGCTTCCCCGGCGGGGTCCGCCGGTGGCTGATCGGCGCCGGCCTCCTGTATGGCGCGGTGAACATCGTCATGCTCGCGCACCCCGGCTACCTGTGGTTCTGCCTGCTGTGGGTCGTGTGGGGCGTCGCGTACGGACCGGAGGAGGTCGCCACGCAGGTGCTGTTCGTGGCTGTCGTGGACGCGGACATGCGGGGACGGTTGTTCTCCCTGATGAATGTCGTCATGTCTTCGGCGTTCTTCATCGGCATGGCCGCGGTCGGGCCGCTGTCCGACCACCTGGGCCCGACGATAACGATGGGGGTGGCGGGGGTCATCTTCATCGTCGCGACGCTCGGCAGCTTCGGCGTCGGGCGCGGGGCCCGCGCCCTCGGAGCGGTCCGGCTGGGGCCCGGACAGCCCCAGGCCTCCGCGTGAGGGGTACCGACACGGGCACGTCCAGACCGGCGCCACGCCGGGGCAACCTGAGCCCGCGGTACCCTCCACATCCGGGGAGGCCGTCGGGGATGCAGCACCGTCCCCAGGCCAGCCGGACTTCCCATCGAACTGGACGAGGCGGGTGCCGCTGGCTGATTCGGTTGTGGCGCCGGGAGAGGTGCGCGAGTTGATCCTGGTCGCAGGCGACGTCGAAGGATGACTGTCTCTATGCGGAGGGTTTCACACGTCGCCACCGCCAGTACGGGCGGCTGTTCTCCGTCGATTCGGACCAGGCACCCATGATCCACGACTACGACCCCACGAGCGATGTCAATCAGTGTCGTGCGGTTGGCGACCAGATTCTCGCCAACCAGGCAAGGCGGAGGTCAGGGTAGGAGGTGCC
>WQUE01000260.1 GCA_009785885.1 Actinomycetes bacterium | reverse complement strand
CGCGTCGGCCTGGCGCTGAACACGATGCTCGACAACGTGCAGTACGCCCTGGACGCCCGGCAGCGTTCGGAGACGCAGGTACGCCAGTTCGTCGCCGATGCGAGCCATGAGTTGCGCAACCCGCTCGCGGCGATCCGCGGCTACGCCGAACTGACGCGTCGCCACGACGCGGACGCGCTGCCGCCGGACGCGGCGTTCGCCCTCGGGCGCATCGACGCGGAGAGCCAGCGCATGAGCAAGCTCGTCGAGAACCTTCTGCTGCTGGCGCGCCTCGACAACGGCCAACGCCCCGATTTCGCGCCCGTCGACGTATCGGAGGTGGTCGTGAACGCGGTCAGCGACGCGCAGGTCACCGGCCCGGACCACACCTGGACGCTCGAGGTGCCCGATGAACCGCTCATGGTGTGGGCCGACCCCAACCAGCTGCACCAGGTCGTCGTCAACCTGCTCGGCAACGCCCGCAAGCACACACCGGCCGGCACGCTCGTCGAGACGACAGCGGCCCCGACGCCGTACGGGGATCAGGTCGTCATCACCGTCACCGACCACGGGCCCGGCATCGAGGCGCACCTGGTGGACCACGTGTTCGAGCGGTTCGCCCGCGCCGATGTCGCCCGCACCCACGACGACGAGGGTTCGACGGGTCTGGGCCTGGCCATCGTCGCGGCCGTCATCGCCGCACACGGCGGGCAGGCTTCCGTCGATTCGCGCCCCGGCCATACCCGTTTCACCGTGTCCGTGCCGACGTACCGGCCCGACATCCCCGGGCACGGGGCGGGTGGCCCGGCACCCCACTAGGCTGGTGCTGTCCCTTCGTCGTGAGGAGTCATGATGTCGTCCCTGGATGCCCCCGCGCTGGCCGCCTACATCGATCACACGCTGCTCGCCCCGGAGGCGACCCCGGCGGATGTCGCCGCGCTGGCCCGCGAGGCCGTCGACCTGGGCACGTACTCGATCTGCATCAGCCCCAGCATGCTGCCGCTCACCGGTTCGCCCGACCTGGGGACGGTGAAGGTGGCCACCGTCTGCGGCTTTCCGTCCGGCAAGCACACCAGCCGGATGAAGGCGGACGAGGCACGCGAGGCCGTCGCCCACGGCGCCGACGAGGTGGACATGGTGATCGACCTCGGCCTGGCCAAGGCGGGCGACGCGGACGCGCTCACGGCCCAGATCGCCCTGGTCAAGCAGGCGGTGCCGGCGCCCCACGTGCTCAAGGTGATCATCGAGTCGGCCGCGCTGTCCGACGACAAGATCCGCCTGGCCTGCCGGTGCGCCCTCGACGCCGGCGCCGACTTCGTGAAGACGTCCACGGGATTCCATCCGGCGGGCGGAGCCAGCGTGCACGCGATCGCGCTGATGCGCTCGGTCGTCGGGGAGCGTTGCGGGGTGAAAGCCTCGGGCGGCATCCGCGACTACGCGACGGCGATGGCCATGATCGACGCGGGCGCCACACGACTGGGGTGCTCGGCCAGTCGCGCCATCCTGGCCGGCGCACCGGTCTGACGCTTCCCTAACTAAGCGGCCACGATCTGCGCCTGGACGGCGCCGCCGAGTTCCAGCACGGTGCCGACGGGCACGATCACCGGGACGCCGGCCTCGATCGGGACGGGTTGTTCGTCGGGACGCTGCACCACCGTGCCGTTCGTCGAGTGCAGGTCGCTGACGCGGAAACCGCCGCCCGCCGGCTCGATGCGCACGTGGGAGCGGCTCAGCCCGTGGGAGGGGCTGTTCACCTTCACGAGACGGGCCCGCTCCTGGGGCGGCGATTGCGGTGCGCGGCCGATGACGACGGCGCCGTCGATCGGGACGGACATGTTGGGGCCGAACGAGAGCCGGGCGGCGGGCGTCGGGGGATCGGGCACCGGATCCGGTGCCGGAGGTGTGGCCGGCGCGGGCTCGACCCAGTCCGCGGTCAACGGTTGGCTCAACTGTTCCAGCAGACGGGCGGTGGCCGCCTCGATGTCGCTGGCCGTATAGGAGTGGTCCTCCGCGGGCGGGGTGGGCGCGACGGTGTCCGGCGTGGAGACGGCGGACGGTGGTACCGGTCGCAAGCCGCCCAGCGCGCCGAAGGGGTCCGCGTCGTGGGTGGGCACCGGTGTGGCGTTGCCCACCGGCGGCGTGACCGGCCTCCCCGGCGGGAAAGCCCGGGTCATCCACGCCGACCCGACGGCGGGTTCGGCCGGCGGCGCCGCGGGGCGCGTCTTCGGCGACAGGGCGTCCATGGCGGCCATCCAGGCCGCCTCCTCGGCGGTCACGGTGGGCTGCTCGGTCGTCTCGGTGGCCGGCCAGTCGGCCTCGGGGGTTGTGGGGGCGAGTGGGGTCGGGTCGACGAGACTGAGCCCGTCCAGGTTCGGCCATGCCGGCGTCTCGGGAAGCGCCTGTGTGCCCAGCGCGGGCGCCACGGCGGGCCGGGGGAGGCCGGTGCCTGGTGGGGCCGTCTCCGCCGGGGCCTCGGGGGCGTCGATGCCGGGCGTGGCGAACGAAGCCTCCGCGGTGGGCAGCCCGTTCGCGGCAAGCGAAGCGGTGGCGGACGCGGGCCGGAACGACGGCACCTCCCACCCGTCCAGGGGCTGGGCGATGCCGAGGAGGCCGCCGAGGCCGAAACGATCCAGGACGTCGCTGTCCGTCTCGGGTGTGGCCGGGGCCGGCTCAACCGGCTTGCCGGCACGGTCTTTCGGCGTGGCCGCACCCTCGCGGGCGTCGACCGTGAAGCCGGACACGCCGACCATGCCCAGGAGCAGCGGTACGCGCTGCACGCCGAACGTGTCGATGCCGAGATTGACCTGGATGTGAGCCGTCGTCGGCTCGACCGTGCGCCAGATCGGGCTGCCCGCGCCGTCCGCGACGACGGCGCCGCTGTTCGCGTCGAGCACGTTCGCCTGGCCCCGGTACGTCAGGCGCACCTTTCCGGGGCTCATCTGGAACACCGCCGCGGCCGATGCCTCCGGTCCCCACTGGACGAGGCTCGCGACCAGTTCGTCGAGCGCGGTGGCGGTCTGCACGTCCGTCCAGATGCGTTCCAGCTTGGGGCCGGCGCGCTTGAGGTCGGGTTCCAGCAGCACCAGCAGATTGGGGCCGGCGACCACCACCCAGTTGCCTGGAACGTAGTTCGCGCGGTAGATGGCCATCGCTGCTCCTCGTATGTCGCCGGGGGCACGCCGGGGCGGCGCGTCCCTCCTATTGTGCGTCCCGCGGGGCGAACCGCGTCAACCCAGCCTAGCGGTCGGTCCCGCCCGGTGACCAGGTCGTCAGGCTGAGGACCCAAGCGCCCGGCCGCTCGCGTGGAGTTGCCGGGCGCCTGGGACGTGGTCTCAGCGCAGGGCCGCCTGGGCCGCCGCCAGACGGGCGATCGGCACGCGGAACGGCGAGCAGGACACGTAGTCGAGCCCGACGCGGTGGCAGAACTCGACGGAGCTCGGATCGCCGCCGTGCTCGCCGCAGATGCCGAGGTGCAGGTCGGGACGCGTCTTGCGGCCCAACTCGACCGACATCGCCACGAGCTTGCCGACACCGATCTGGTCGAGACGGGCGAACGGGTCGTTCTCGTAGATCTTCTTGTCGTAGTAGGCGCCGAGGAACTTGCCGGCGTCGTCACGGCTGAAGCCGAACG
>WQUE01000259.1 GCA_009785885.1 Actinomycetes bacterium | reverse complement strand
TGGCGCCGATGGCCGGCGTGACGAACGCCGCGTTCCGGACGCTGTGCTACGAGCAGGGCGCCGGGCTGGCCGTGTGCGAGATGCTGACCGCGCGCGGCCTGGTCGTGGGGGACGAGCGCTCCGTCGCGATGCTCGACTTCTGGCCGGGTGAGCCGCACCGGTCCGTGCAGCTGTACGGCGCCGACCCGGCGAGCCTGGACGTCGCCACCGGGATTGCGATCGAGGCGTTCGGCGCCCAGCACATCGACCTGAACTTCGGCTGCCCCGTCCCGAAGGTCACGCGGAAGGGCGGCGGCGGCGTCCTCCCGTGGAAGCTCGACCTTATGCGGGAGATCCTGCGGGCCTGCGTCCGGAGCGCCGACCGCTACGGCGTGCCCGTGACCGTGAAGACCCGGATCGGCATCGACGACGCGCACACCACATTCCTCGACGTGGCCCGCCTGGCCGAGGACGAGGGCGTCGCCGCGATCTGCCTGCATGCCCGCACCGTCGCCCAGGCGTACGCCGGACGGGCCGACTGGGGTGCGATCGCCGACCTGGTCGCGGCCGTCGACATCCCCGTGATCGGCAACGGCGACATCTGGGAGGCCCGCGATGCCGTCGCCATGCTGGCAGAAACCGGTGCCGCCGCGGTCGAGATCGGGCGCGGCGCGCTGGGACGTCCCTGGCTGTTCGCCGACATCGCCGCCGCGTTCGCCGGCGCCCCGCACACGACGCTGCCGACGTTCGGCGAGGTCGCGGCGCTGGCCCGCCGGCACGCCGAACTGCTGGCGCGCGTGATGGGGGAGCGGTTCGGCCTGTCCGACTTCCGTAAGCATCCGGCCTGGTACTTCAAGGGTTTCCCGCTCGGCGGCGACCTGCGCCACGCGCTGTCGATGGTCTCCAGCCTTGCCGAGCTGGACGCCCTGCTGGCCCCGCTCGACCCGAGTGTGCCCTACCCGGCCGCCGAGTTGGGACGTCCGCGCGGACGCCAGGGCAGCCCCCGGGCGCACGTCGTCATGCCGCACGGCTGGCTGGACGACCGGTGCGGACTGGATCTCGGCCTCGCCGAGGACGCGGACGACGTCGGCGGAGGGTAGACGGTCGGCCGCGGAACCGTCCCCACGTTCCGCCCGGGCGTACGTCACCGACTGGGTGTCGACGGGGGCAGCGGGCCGTGCCGGGGCAGCACCCGTGCCAGGTGGACGGCCCCCGCCCACCCGATGGCGCCGAGCACCAGCGCCGACGCGGCGAGCGACGCCAGGGCGGTCACCAGCGAGATGACCAGGGGCCCGATGGCGGCGCCGACGTCGCCGAAGATGCGCCAGCCGGCCAGGAACTGGGGACGTCCCACGTCGGGGGACACGTCCGCCCCCAGCGTCGAGACGATCCCGGAGCTGACGCCGTTCCCGACGCCGAGAAGGAAGGACAGGGCCGCGATCGTCCACGCGGCCTGCGTCGCAGGCAGGGCGAGGAAGCATGCGCCGATGATCACCATCGTCGGCACGGTCGCCCACCAGCGGCCCGCCCGGTCGGTGATCACGCCGCCGGGGAAGAACAGCAGCACCTCGGCCGCCATGGACACCGCGAAGATGAGGTTCGTGTTGGCCGCATCGATGCCGTGGGCGCTGCACCACAGCGGGATGAACACCTGGCGGGCCGTCCGCACCAGCATCAGGGCGAGGATCCCCCAGCCGACGCTCAGCAGGACATGCCGGTGCGCGACGAGCACCTGCCGCACCGAGACCTCGGCACCCGCCCCGGTGGCCCCGGCGGTCGGCGTGTCGGGCATCGCCAGCGTCACGACGGCAGCCGAAGCCGACATCGCCCCCGCCACCAGGAAGATGAACGCGAGGCTGTGCCGGTGGACGATCAGCGCGCCCAGCAGCGGGCCCACCAGGTAGCCGACGCGCATCACGCCACCCATGCTCGACATCGCCCGCGCCCGCCACTTCTCGGGGACGGCGACGGTCAGGTAGGTCTGCCGGGCGAGGCCGTACACGGACCCGGTGAGCCCGTGCGCGAACACGATGACGCCGAACAGCCACACGTGGTGCGTGAAGAACACCGAGATCAGCAGCGCGGCGTCCACCAGGCACGCCCCGGCGAGCGAGCGCCGCTCCCCGAACCGGGCCGCAACCGCACCGGCGGGCAGGTCGCCCACCACCTGTCCGATGCCGACGAGCGCCGCGATGAACGCCGCTGTCGCGTGCGACGCCCCCAACGCCAGCGCCTGGATCGCGAGCATCGGGATCACCGCCCCGTACCCCAGCGACGCCAGCAGCGTCGGACCGTACGCCGCCACGAGGAAGCGCGGCAGCGGCAGGTCCAGGTGGTCGCTCAGGCGGTCTGGTTGTGACGAGGACATGGTTCAGGCGCCGTGCCCGATGCCGGTCGGCAGGTCGTCGGGGCTCCAGCCGAGCAGGTCGACGGCGCGGTCGAACGCGAACCGGTCGGTCATCCCGGCGACGTACGTGATCGCGCCCATCAGCGGGTCGTCCGGACGGGCGAAGTCGTCGGGCAGGTCGGCGGGCCGGCCGGTGTAGTACGTGACGAGGCCCTGCAGCACGCCGATCACGGCGCGGGCCTGCGCGAGGGACTCGGGGCGCGTGTAGATCCGCTCGTAGTTGAACGCCCGCAGCGCGGCCAGTCCGGCGGCCGTTTCGGCGTCCATCCCGACCTGCCCCGTGGCGCACGTCGTCGTGACGACCGCCCGGATGAACGTGCCCACCTGGTCGCGCAGCGCCGTGCCGGCGGTCGCGGCAATGCCGGCCGGGATGTCGGACGGCGCCACGATGCCCGCGGCAAGCGCGTCCTCCAGGTCGTGCGCGCAGTAGGCGATCCGGTCGGCCCAGCTGACGATCTCGCCCTCGATGGTGGCCGGCGCGGGCCGGGACCACGAGTGGTTACGAATGCCGTCCAGCGTCTCCCGGCACAGATTCAGGCTTGTCAGCGCCATGTCGGCGCCCCAGGGCCCGTGCTCGAACCCGTCGGGGAGGAACGCGTCGAAGGCGTCCTCGGAGGCGTGCCCGCCCGGGCCGTGCCCGCAGTCGTGGCCGAGCGCGATCGCGTCGGCGAGGACGACGTTCGCCCCGACGCCGGCGGCGATCGACCGGGCGACTTGGGCGACCTCCAGGGCGTGCGTCAGGCGGGTGCGCTGGTGGTCGGTGGGGTAGACGACAACCTGTGTCTTTCCGGCCAGGCGCCGGAACGCGGTGGAGTGGACGATGCGGTCACGGTCCCGTTCGAAGCACGTCCGCCACGGGTCGGGTTCCTCGGGTGTGGCGCGGTCGCCCGCCCCGCGCGCGAGCGTCGCCCCATCCCGCAGCCGGGACGCCTCGGCCTCCTCCCGGGCTTCGCGGGCCGGCGGGGCGCCGGTGTCGATGCCGCTGCGGACGTCCGCGTGGGCCCGCACCGCCGAGGAGGCTGCGTGCCCGTGCATCGTCGCTGCCCACGCCCGGGCGCGCTCCGTGGCGCCGTCGGGTGGCAGGCTGGCGGTGGGCATCACGTCCCAAGCATGGCACGCCGGCGCGCCGCGGTCCACCAGGGCGGGGGAGGCGGACTCCGGACAAGGAGCGACGGCTCCCGGCGTTGGCTGGTGGGGCATCTGCTCCCCCGACTGGACTCGAACCA
>WQUE01000258.1 GCA_009785885.1 Actinomycetes bacterium | reverse complement strand
GTTCATCCGGGCACACACGTCGGGCCACTCCGAGACGATCATCACGAACGACCTGGCGCACCACGCGCGGTTCGTCGCCGAAGTGGACGCCGCCTGCGTGCTCGTGAACGCGTCCAGCCGGTTCGTCGACGGGGGCCAGTTCGGCTTCGGCGCCGAGATCGGCATCAGCACCCAGAAGCTCCACGCCCGCGGCCCGATGGCGCTGCCGGAGTTGACGACCACCAAGTACGTCGTCACCGGCGACGGCCAGGTGCGCGAGTAGGCGACGTCCAGCGGGAGCCGGCGGGACCGGGAACTGGCGCAACCGGCTGGGGCGAATCACCCGCCTCCCACCCGTGCAAGGCGTGCCGGTTTGGCCAAGTGGACTAGGGTAGGCGGGTGAGCGAATACGAGTCGTTTCAGGCGATGACCGACGGTCCCCGGCCGGCGGACGAAACCCCCACCACCGCACGGCGTCTCGGTCCGGCGTTCCGGCCGACCCACCCGATTGCCCTCGCGCCGGTCACGGCGCCGGCGCACTCGGTCGACGGCTTCGTCCGGGAGTTCCTGCACGAACTCAACTCCGACCAGGGCGTCCAGCTCGCCCGCTCCAGCGTGAACGACCAGTACCTCGCGCTCGCCGCGACGGTGCGCAACTACCTGATGGCCCGCTGGCTGGAGACCACGCGCAAGATCAACGACGCCAAAGCGAAGACCGTCGCCTACCTGTCGGCCGAATACCTGCTCGGCCGCCAGTTGGGCAACGCCCTCCACGCGACCGATCTGGAGCAGATCGCCGCGGACGCGCTTGCCGCGTGCGGCCTGGACCTGGAGACACTGCGGGCCCAGGAGGTCGAGCCGGGCCTCGGCAACGGCGGTCTCGGCCGGCTGGCGGCGTGCTTCATCGACTCGCTCGCCACGATGGGCGTGCCCTGCATCGGTTACGGCATCCGCTACGAGTACGGCATCTTCGCCCAGACGTTCGTCGAGGGCCGCCAGGTCGAGCAGCCCGATCCGTGGCTCTCGCTCGGCGCGCCGTGGGAGTTCCCGCACCCCGAGGCGGCCGTCCAGGTGAACTTCGGCGGCACGACGGAGCACTACACCGACGAGGCGGGCGTCGAGCGCACCCGCTGGTTGCCGGCGTGGAACGTACTGGGGGTGCCGTACAACTACATGGTGCCCGGCTACCTGAACGGCCGGGTGAACACCCTGCGCCTGTGGAGCGCCCAGGCGACCAAGGCGTTCGACCTCGCCATCTTCAACGCCGGCGACTACGCCGAGGCGGTACGGGCCCAGACGTTCGCCGAGAACATCACCAAGGTGCTGTACCCGGAGGATTCGACGCCCCAGGGCAAGGAGTTGCGCCTCCAGCAGCAGTACTTCTTCGTCGCCTGCTCGCTGCGCGACTTCATCCAGCCGCTGCTCGACGCCGGCGACGACCTCCACACGCTGCCCGATCGGGTGATCTTCCAGCTCAACGACACGCATCCGGTGATCGCGATCCCGGAGCTGATGCGGATCCTCCTCGATGAGGAGGGCTGGGAGTGGGACGACGCCTGGGACGTCACCACCCGCTGCTTCGCCTACACCTGCCATACGCTGCTGCCCGAGGCGCTGGAGGTGTGGCCTGCCGATCTCATGGGGCGGCTGCTGCCGCGTCACCTGGAGATCATCTACCGCATCAACGACGAGTTCCTCCAGACGGTGCGGGCCACCTACCCCGGGGACGACGCAAAGGTCGCGGCCATGAGTGCGGTTGGGGAGGGGTCCGTGCGGCGCGTCCGGATGGCCTACCTGGCGACGATCGCCGCGACGAAGGTGAACGGCGTGGCCGAGTTGCACTCGCAACTGCTGCGCGACAAGGTGCTCGCGGACTTCGCGACCCTGTGGCCGGACAAGTTCACCAACGTCACGAACGGCGTCACGCCCCGCCGGTTCGTCCTCCAGGCCAACCCGCGCCTGGCCGACCTGATCACCGATGCGATCGGGGTCGGCTGGATCACCGACCTGGAACGGCTGGAGGAACTCGTGCCGTTCGCGGAGGACCCCGACTTCCGGTCCCGGTTCCGCGCCGTGAAAGCCGCCAACAAGCAGTTCCTCGCTGGCCAGCTCGCCGCCCGCGACGGGATCGTCCTGCCGACCGACCGCATGGTCGACGTGATGATCAAGCGGCTGCACGAGTACAAGCGGCAGAGCCTCAAGGTGCTGCACATCGTGACGCTGTACCAACAGATCATCTCGGGTGCGCTCGACGTGAACACCGTCACCCCGCGCGTGTTCCTGTTCGGGGCGAAGGCGGCGCCCGGCTACAAGCTCGCCAAGGACACGATCTACCTGATCAACTCCGTCGCGAAGGTCATCAACGCCGACCCGCGCGTGAACGAGGTGCTCAGCGTGGTGTTCCCGCCGAACTACAACGTGACGCTGGCGCAGCGCATCGTCCCGGCGGCCGACCTGTCCGAGCAGATCTCGCTCGCGGGCAAGGAGGCCTCCGGCACGGGCAATATGAAGCTGGCGCTGAACGGCGCGCTCACGATCGGCACGGACGACGGCGCGAACGTCGAGATCCGGCAGTTGGTGGGCGATGAGAACTTCTTCCTGTTCGGGCTGAGCGAGCCCGAGGCCGCCGACCTGCAGCACCGCGGCTACGTCCCGCGCGCCTACTACGACGCGGACCCGCAGTTGAAGGCGGCGATCGATCTCATCGCCTCGGGCGCTTTCTCCGGCGGCGACGCGTCGGTGTTCGCGCCGTTCGTCGCGAGCCTGCTGTCGGAGGACCGTTTCCTCGCGCTGGCCGACTACCGGGCGTACCTGGACGCGCAGGCGCGGGTCGACGCCGCCTACGCCGACCAGGACGCGTGGACGCGGTCATCGATCCTGAACGTCGCCCGGTGTGGGTTCTTCTCCTCGGACCGGTCGGTGGCCGACTACCTCGACCGCATCTGGCACACGGCGCCGCTGCGCTGAGGTCCGGCTCCATCGGCCGTGGCAGGATGGGGCCGACGAGGAGGCGCATGATGACCGATGAACCGATGATCACGCTGGACGGGGCCGCGGACGCGCTCCGGGCCGCCTGCCGGGCGCCGTCCGCCCCGGCGGAGCCCGGTGCACGGGTAGCCCCGGCGGCCGTGGCGGTCGCGGACAATCCGGCGATGCGGCGCTACGAGGCGCGCGTCGACGGCGACCTGATGGGCTACGCCGAGTACCAGGTGATGGACGACCTGATCATCTTTCCGCACACCGTGACGGATCCCGAGTTCGAGGGGCGCGGCATCGCCTCGGCGCTCGTCCGGGGCGCGCTGGACGACGTGCGGGTGAACCGCCCGGGGCTGGCCGTCGTGCCCGAGTGCGACTTCGTGAAGGGCTGGATCGAGCGGCACCCGGACTACGCCGACCTGCTCGTCGGCCGTCGTCCACCTCGTGACAAGGACGAATAGCCCCGATGGGCGTCCGAGAGGCGGACGCCGCCCGGGGGAGTAGGCTGCCAGCCATGATCGATGTGGCGGTGTTCGGCGCGGCCGGACGGATGGGGCAGCGCGTCTGCGCGGCGGTCGCGACGGCCGAGGACATGGCGCTGGTGGCGCGGATCGACGTGGGCGACGATCGCGCCCCCGCGGCGGGCGCCGGCGTGATG
>WQUE01000257.1 GCA_009785885.1 Actinomycetes bacterium | reverse complement strand
TTGGGGTGGCTAACCGGGCTTGAACCGGCGACCCTCAGAACCACAATCTGATGCTCTACCAACTGAGCTATAGCCACCATCGTCCTCATCGGACGGCCACCACGGGCGACGCCCCGTTGGCAGCCCGACCAGTGTACCCGGGCACCCACGGGACCGGCGAATCGGAAGGACGGGTCAGCCGAGCAGTTGCGCCCCGGGGACGGGCCCGACGGCGACGAGCGTGCCCCGGACCTCGGGCAGGCGCGCCACCTCGTCGGCGACGGCCTTGGCCGCGCGCGCCTCGTCGAGCAGGAACGCGCACGTCGGCCCGGACCCGGACACGACGGCGCCGACGACCCCGTCCAGGCCCTGCCCGTACCGCAGCGTCTGCGCCAGTTCGCCGTACAGCTCCAACGCCGGGCCCTGCAGGTCGTTGCACAGGCGCGCCCCGACACCGGGCACATCGCCGCTTGCCAGCGCCTCCAGCAGCCCCGGAGGCAGCCCGTCGCGGCCCTCGCCCGCGGTGTCGTCGAACCGCTGATACACGGACGGCGTCGACAACCCCCGGCGCGCGAACGCCAGCACCCAGTGGTACCGGCCCCGCGTCAGCAGCGGCAACAACTCCGTGCCCCGGCCCGTGCCCAGCGCCGTCCCCCCGAGCAACGCGAAGGGCACGTCGGCACCCAGTTCCCCCGCGAGCGCCTGTAGCGCACCCGGGTCGGTGTCGAGATCCCACAGCACCGAACAGGCGAGCAGCGTGGCTGCCGCGTCGGCCGAGCCGCCCGCCAGTCCCGCCGCGACCGGGATCGACTTCGTCACACGGATGTGCGCCCCCTGGTCGGGCCGGCCGTACCGTTCCCGCACGAGCCGGGCCGCCCGCGTCGCCAGGTCGGTGCCGTCGCGTGGGATTTCCTCGGCGTCCTCCCCGGTGATGTCGACGTCGATCGCACCCTCGTCGGCGGGCGTCACCTCCACCTGGTCGTACAGCGACAGGGCCTGGAACACGGTGTGCAGGGGGTGATATCCGTCGTCGCCACGCCGGCCGACGCACAGCGCGACGTTGACCTTGGCCGGCACGCGCACGCGCACGAGGTCGGACCAGGCCTCGTAGTCACCTGCCGTTTGGCTGTTCATGTTCTCAACGTAACGCATGACCCAGGCACCCCGCATGCCGGGCACGCATAATCAGCGCGGGAGTTCCTCGGCGATGCGCACGAACGCCGCGATGTCGAGCGTCTCGCCCCGGGCGGTCGGATCGACGCCCGCCCGCTGCAGCGCCGCCACGACGGCCGGTCCGCCGCCCAGCGCCGCCCGCAGCATCTTGCGCCGTTGGGCGAACGCGGCATCCACGACGGCGAACACGTCCCGCCGGGGGACGGGCGTGTCCGGCGGCGCGTGCCGGGTCAGGCGCACGAGCCCGGACTCGACGTTCGGCACGGGCCAGAACACGCCTCGCGGGACGGTCCCCGCCTTGGCTGCGCCCGCGTACCAGGCGAGCTTCGCGCTCGGCGCCCCGTACACCCGCGATCCGGGCGGCGCCACCAGCCGGTCGGCCACCTCCTGCTGGACCATGACCAGGCCGTGGGCGAGCGAGTCGATCTCCGCCATCACGTGCAGCAGCACCGGCACCGCGACGTTGTACGGCAGGTTCGCGACGATCGCGGTCGGCGTCCGCGCGGTCGCTCCCGCACCGCCGCGCACCGCCAGGCCGCCGTCGTCCGTCCGCTCCAGGCGCAACGCGTCGCCCGTGAGGACGTCGAGGCGGGCGGACGCGCCGGGCAGCCGCTCGGCCACCGTGCCCGGCAGGAGGGCGGCCAGCACGGGCTCGATCTCGACGGCGGCGACCGCAGCCCCCGCCTCCAGCAGGCCCAGGGTCAGCGAGCCGAGCCCCGGCCCCACCTCCAGCACCGTCTCGCCGGCGGTCACCCCGGACAGCGCCACGAGACGGCGCACCGTGTTCGCGTCGATCACGAAGTTCTGTCCCCGCTGTTTGGACGGACGCAGGCCCGCCCGGGCGGCCAACGCCCGGACGTCGGCAGGGCCGAGCAGGCGGGCGCTCACAGGTCCGCCCAGTGGTTCGCGGGGTCGACGTCCGGCACGGCAGCGCGGTCGGCCGGTGCGGTGCCACCCCAGGGCCCGCCGTAGGCCGCCTCGGCGTTCGCGGTCAGCCGGTCGCACAGGTCGCCCACGTCGCAGCCGAACTGCGCGGCGATGAACGCGACAGTGTGGGGCACGAGGTACGGCGCGTTCCACCGCCCCCGGAAGGGCATCGGTGTGAGGTAGGGCGCATCCGTCTCCACGAGCAGCCGGTCCAGGGGCGTCGCCAGGAGCGCCTCGCGCAGGGCGGGGGCGTTCTTGTACGTGACGACGCCCGGGAAGCTGAGCCAGGCGCCCCGCTCGAGGCACGCGCGGGCGTGGGCGGCGTCGCCGGAGAAGCAGTGCATGATCACCCGGGGAGCGGTCACGCCCCGGGCGGCCCCGTCGTCGAGGACGGCGAGCACGTCGTCGTGCGCATCGCGGTCGTGGATGGCCAGCGTCAGTCCCAACCGCGCGGCGATCCCGAGGTGGGTGGCAAAGGAGCGGCGCTGGCGTTCCCGGCCGGCGGCGTCCCGCGTGCGGTAGTAGTCGAGACCGGTCTCCCCCACGCCGCGCACGTGCGGCCCCGCCGCCGCAAGGGCCTCGATCCGTGCGCACTGGGCGTCCAGGACGGCGTCGTCCAGCCGGGCCGCCTCGTTGGGGTGCAGGGCGACGCACGCCACGACGGACGGCTCCCGCGCCGCCAGCCGTTCGGCCCACGCCGAGTCGGCCAGGTCGCAGCCGATCTGGACGACCCGGTCGACGCCGACCGCCGCCGCGGCCGCCAGGTTGTCCTCGACGGTGAGCCCGGAGGCGACCTGCGTCGCGTCCAGGTGCGTGTGCGAGTCGATCACGGGCCGGGGCAGCGGCTCGGGCAGTCCGGGCAGGTCCGCCCGGGCCAGCACATCGGCGAGGCTCATCGATCACTCCTTGTCATGTCCTGGTGCGGCCGGGCCGCGAGGACCGCCTGGTACAGCTCCCGCCGGGGAAGGTGGGACGTCACGGCCACCTGGGCCACTGCGGCGCTGGTCTTCGCCCCGGCAGCCACGAGCGCGCCCACCTCGAAGACCGCCTCCGCCAGGCGCGACGGGACGGTTCCGGCCGGATCCGCCCCCCCGACGACGAGCGTCACCTCGCCGCGCACACCCCCGGCGGCCCACGTCGCCAGTTCGCCGAGGTCGCCGCGGACGACCTCCTCGTACGGCTTGGTCAGTTCGCGGCACACCGCTGCGGGACGGTCCGTCCCCAGGCCGTCCGCCAGGTCCGCCAGCGTCGCCGCGACGCGGTGGGGCGCCTCGAAGAACACCATCGTCCGCGCTTCGGCAGCCAGTTCGCCGATGCGGCGCCGCCGCGCCGCCCCGGTCCGCGGCAGGAACCCCTCGAAACAGAACCGGTCGGTGGGCAGGCCGGACACGGCGAGCGCCGTCAGCACCGCGGACGGGCCCGGCACCGCCGTGACGGGCAGTCCCGCCGCCAGGCACGCCCGCACGAGCCGGTACCCCGGATCGGACACGCAGGGCATCCCGGCGTCGGTGACGAGCACGACCGTCCCGCCGTCACGGACCGCCTCGACGAGGCCGGCCGT
>WQUE01000256.1 GCA_009785885.1 Actinomycetes bacterium | reverse complement strand
CGCATCGCCTCCCCCCAGCGGGCCACCTGGAGACCATGCCGACGGGCGTGCGCCGCGGCCGCCCACACCCACGTCCCGTAGCCGTCGAGCTGGAAGTCCCACCAGTCGTCGTCGCCGTCGCGGCCGTCGAAGCGGAAGCGCGTCGGCAGCATGTCTCGATCGGGCAGCGGCCGGCCGGCCCGCGCCGCTTCGACGACCTGCCCGATCCGGTCCCGGCGGGCCTCGATGGTCGCGGCGCACCAGTCGAAGAAGGCGCCGGCCGATCCCACCTCGCCCGCCGACGACATCGCGTCGGCGATGAATGCCCCGTCCCGCAGCCAGCAGTAGCCGCGGTAGGCCGGGAACGCTTCGCTCGCCGGGTACGCGCCTCCGGGGCGCTGCGAGGCGCGGATCAGGTCCCGCGAACGGGTGAGCAGCCCGATGAGATCAGTCGTGGCGAGTCGCATGCACTTCCCTGTCTGTGTCGTGGGTGGCCCGGGGCGAGCCACGGGGTGATCATGAGGGGCGCCCCGGGGGGCGGACAGGCACGCCGGACCCGCTCACGCGGGCCCGGCGCACCCGAGCCCAGCGGTCAGCCGAGCAGCGCGTCGACCTTCTGCGCCGCTGCCGCGACCGCATCCTTGACGCTGGCGCGCCCCGCCGCGGCTTCGGTCAGCTGGTCGGTGATGATGTCCTGCATCTGGGTCTGGCCCTCACCGATCGACGGTGCCAGCGCGACGCCCTTCAGGGAGTCGAACACGGCCTGGCGGTTCGCCGGCTTGCCGGCCGTCAGGTACGGCTGGAGCTTCGACTCGTCGGCGACCGGCGGCAGCTCCCAACCGGCGGCGAGCCGCGTGCTCACCATGACGTCCGAGCTGGACATGAACTGCGCCCACTTCTGCGCGGCCTCCTTGTTCTTGGAGTTCGCCGACACGGCCAGCGCGTTGGAGAACATCGCCGACGCGTGCTGCGTGTTGCCCGGCTCGACCGCGATATCCCAGTTGAACGGGACGTCGCCCAGCGTGCCGAACATCCAGATGCCCGTGTGCCACATGGCGAGCTTGCCGTCGGCGAACAGCTTCGAGTCGAAGTCGGGCGTACCCGCGCCCTGTGCGGCCGTCGGCATGACCGTGCCGGCCTTCTCGGTGAGCCACGTCGCCGCGTCGATGCCGGCCTGGTTGTTGAACGCCGTCGACTTGCCGTCGGCGGACAACAGGTTGCCGCCGGACTGCGCCACGGCCTTGTAGAACTCGTAGTACGAGATCGGCTGGTAATCGCCCCACACACCGGCCGCCTGGTCGGTGAGCTTCTCCGCGGCGGCCTTCTCGTCAGCCCACGTCCAGTCCGCCGTCGGGTAGCTCACGCCGGCCTTGTCGAACAGGTCCTTGTTGTAGAACAGGACGACGTTGGAGAACGAGCTGGGCAACGCGTACTGGGTCCCGTCGGTCGCATACGCGTCGGCGAGGTTCGCAGGATAGACCGACGTGTCGACGCCCTTGAGCGGGGCGAGCACGCCGTTGGCCTGATAGGCCTTGTAGTTGGCGTATTCGATGTCGAAGACGTCGGCCGTGGTGTTCGCGACGATGTCGGTCTGCAGGGCCGTGAAATAGTCGGCGTACGCCATCGTCTTCACGTTCACCTTGATCCCCGGGTTGGCGGACTCGAAGGCCTTGACGATCTTGTCGAGGTTCGCCTCGTTGCCGCCGTTCGAGATGAAGTTGTTGTACGTGATCGTCACCGGGGCCGCGCTGCTACTCGCGGAGGTGCCGGGCGCTGCGGCCGTGTTGTTCGCGCCGCCGGAGCAGGCCGTCAGGCTGCACCCGACGACGGCGATCAAGCCGACGGCGGCAAGGTGGGTGAGTCGTGACATGAGAAGGTGTCCTTTCGTGTGATTGTCACTTGATGCCTGTATTGGCGACGCCCTGAATGACGTACTTCTGGGCGAAGATGTAGATGGCGAGCATCGGCAGAATCGAGATGATCGAGCCGGCCATCATCACGTCCCATCGGGTCGTGTACTGACCCTGGAGGCCCGCGAGGGCCAGGGGCAGCGTCTTCAATTGGGGTGAGCGGAGGATGACGAGCGGCCACAGGAACGCGTTCCAGCTGCTCATGAACGAGAACACGGACAGCGTCGCAAGGGACGGGCCGACGTTGGGCAGGATGATCCGGGTCAGGATCGTGACGTGGCCCGCGCCGTCGATCCGGGCCGCCTGGTCGAGTTCCGTCGGGACGGACGACATCGCCTGCCGCAGCAGGAACACCCCGAACGCGCTGGCCATCGTGGGCAGCAGCACCCCGAGGTAGGAGTCGACGAGGCCCAACTGCCGCATCTGGACGAACAGCGGCACGAGCAGCACCTGCATCGGGATCATCATCGTCGCCAGGTACACCCCGAACACGACCTGCCGTCCGGGGAACGGCATCCGGGCGAACACGTACGCGGCCAGCGAACTGGTGACCAGCTGGATCGCGGTGGTGGCCACCGCCAGGCCGACCGAGTTCGCGATCACACGGGCGAACGGCGTCGCACGGAACAGCTCGGCGTACGCGGACCAGGTGGGCTGCTCGGGAATGAGGTGGGGTGTGGCCGACAGGCCGACGCCCGGGCTGACCGAGGTCGACGCGCTCCACAGGAACGGGAAGAACATGACGCAGGCCCCGAGGACAAGCGCCAGGAGCAGCACGACCGCTCCCGTCCGGCGCCGGGTCGCCTGGTGGGCACGCGAAGCCTTACGCATAGTTCACCCACTTCCGCTGACCGACCAGTTGGACGACCGTGATGGCGAGGATGACGAGGAAGAGCATCCACGACAGGGCGGAGGCCGCACCCGCCTGGGCGTACCGGAACGTCATGTCGTAGACCCGCTGGACGACCACCGTGGACGCGCCCGCCGGTCCGCCGCCCGTCATCGCGTACACCTGGTCGAACACCTGGAAGCCGTTGATCAGCGAGATCACCACGACGAAGAAGGTCGACGGGGACAGCATCGGCAGGGTCACGTGGCGCAGCCGGCCCCACCAGCCGGCCCCGTCGAGGTGGGCCGCCTCGTACAGGTCCGCCGGGATGGCCTGAAGGCCGGCGAGCAGGATCACCATGACGAACCCGAGGTCTTTCCAGGCCGACGCGATGATGATGGACGGCATCGCCCACGCCGGGTCGGTCCACCACCCGGGGCCGGTGATGCCGACGAGCGACAGCACGTAGTTCACGATCCCGACTGAAGGGTTGAGTAGCCAGCGCCACACGAGGGCGACGACGATCCAGCTCGTGACCACGGGAAGGAAGTACACCCCGCGCAGGAAGTTGCGGAACGGGATTGCCGCGTTCAAGGCGAGCGCCAGGCCCAGGCCTCCGATGTAGACGAGCGGCAGGTAGCCGACGATGTACGTCAGCGTGTTGACGAACGCGCGCTGCGTGGTGGGGTCGTGGAGCAGCATGACGTAGTTGTCGAGCCCGACCCAGCGCATCGGTGACAGGAGGTTCCACTGGTGGAACGACACCCACAGGGCGGAGAACATCGGGTAGATCGTGAAGTACGCCAGCGGCACCGCGCTGGGCGCGAGGAACGCGAGAACGGTCAGCGCGTACCGGGCTTTGGCCGAGGTCGCGCGGCGGCGCCGGCGCTGAGGATGTGGCCCCGCCGGCATGGCGGAGCGTCGTGACGGCGACGCGGAACGGATTCCCATGGCGGCCTCAGCGCTCCCGTCCACGGTGGGCCGCATCCGCGAGACGTTCGCGTACCCAACGGCCCTGGTCGCCGGAGATGCCCTGCGCGTCGAAGGGCGTGCCGAGGACGAGGCACGCGGCGCCCTGCGCCCACCGGTCGTCCTGCCACGTCTCGACGCTCACCGGCACGGCACGCAACGCCGGCACGAGCCCGGCCCGGAAGGCCCGCTCGAACGCGGCGGCCCAGTACGGCCAGGCCGTCACGCCCTCACCCAGCAGGATGACCGCCTCCGGGTCCAAGGTGTTCACCACCCCGGCCAGGGCACGCCCCAGAAGGTGACCGGCCCTCGCGAACACCCCGAGCGCCGCCGGATCGCCGTCGGCTGCCGCCTCACGCAGCCGATCGATCCCCTCGGCCCCGTCCAGGATGCCGCGCTCTCGCGCTTCTGCGACCAGCGCCTGTTCCCCGACGAGCGCCTCCAGGCATCCCCGGGCGCCGCACTGGCACACCGGGCCGTCCTCGATCATGGGGATGTGGCCGATCTCCCCGGCCCCGCCGGCGTGGCCCCGCAGGATCGTGCCGTCGACGATCACCGCCGCGCCCACGCCGGTCCCGATCGTCACGACGACGGCGTTCGCGCACCCGCGAGCCCGCCCGTACAGGATCTCGGCCATCGCCAGGGCGTTCACGTTGTTGTCCACCAGCACGGGCAGGCCGAACGCGCGCCGCAGGGCATGGCCGACGGGCATCGCCGCCCAGCCCAGTTGGGTCGACTCGACGACCCCGACGCTCTGCTCCCCCACGGTTCCCGGCGTGGCGACCCCGATGCCAAGCAGGCGAGAACTCGCGGCACCCGACAGGAAGGTTCGCAGAACAGCCTCGAGCGCATCGAGAGCGTCGGGCTCGAGGGCACGGAACGGTTCGCTTGCCGACCGCTGGACCGTGCCGTCGATGCCGACCTCGACCACCGTGACGTTGTCGGCGGCCACCTTCACCCCGACAACGCCCTCCCCGGCCGAGACGAGGCCGAGCAGCCGGCCCGGCCGGCCGCCGCGTGAGGGCGAGTTCTCCAGCTCGGCGATGAGGCCGTCGTCCAGGAGGCTCTTGGTGACCTGGGTCATCAGGGCCGGCGACACCGACAGGGCCCGCGCCAGGTCGGCCCGCGACGTCGGGCCGTGTCCACCGATGTAGGTGAGCACCGCCGAGCGCGTCATGTCGGACTTGGCGAGCGTTGGCATCCCGAACCCCCCTTCGTTTCTTCATGAAGAAAGTAACCACCATGATAGACACGCGCCCGGCGGCGATCAAGTGGGGCCGGTGACGATTCGGAAACCATGCCAGCCGGACGGGCCATCGGGGCCGGATAGGCTGGTGGCACTCCTCGACGGGAAGGACTGCCCCATGACCGACACTTCCACCTCACACGCCGCGAAGGCCGCACTGCTCGACCTGAGCCCCGCGTCGTCCACAAAGAAGGCCACCGGCGCCCACGGGCCCGTGATGACGCGCCTCAAGGCCGACCTGACGGCCGCGATGAAGGCGGGCGACACCCTCGCGAAGGGGACGCTGCGCATGGCGATCAGCGCGATGCAGAACGCCGAGGTCGCCGGCGAGGCGGCCCGGGCGCTGACGGAACCGGAGGAGATCGCCGTACTGACGCGCGAGGTCAGGACGCGGCGCGACTCCGCCCAGATCTACACCGACGCCGGACGTCCGAAGCTGGCCGCGCAGGAGACCGCCGAGGCGGACTTCCTCGCCCGCTACCTGCCCGCGCCGCTCACAACCGACGAGCTTGCCGGCCTGATCGACGACGCGATCGAACGGCATGCGGCCGACACCGGAACGGCCCCGACGATGCGGGACATGGGCACGCTCGTGCGCACAGTGAACGCGGCAGCCGCCGGACGCGCCGAGGGCGGAACGGTCGCCCAACTGGTCAAGGCGCGGTTGGGCTAGGCCGCCGGCCAAACCCGGCGGGCGCACCGCCCGGGGTCACACCCGGGCGAGCACCCATTCGACCGCCTCGGCGAGCGTGTCCACCACCGGGAATCCGCTCGCGACGAGGCGCTCCCTTGAAGTATCCCCCGTCGCGACCAGCACACCCTGGGCCCCGGCGCGATGAGCCGAGGTGGCATCGTCCACCATGTCGCCGAAGAGCACCGTCCGGCCGATGTCCACGCCGAGGAGGCCCGCCTGCTCGCGCACGAGGTCGGCCTTGTCCGGAAAGCCGCCGTGGCTGCCGACCGGCCCGCGCCCGGCGATCGTCCCGAAGTGGTGCGCCACGCCCAGCCGCGCGATGTCGGCCTCCAGCGCGTCCTGGGGATGCAACGACACGATCGACTGGGACAAGCCGGCCTCCCGGAGCCTCGTGAGCGCGTCGAGCGCCCCGGGGGTGAGGCCGACCTCGGCCACCCCCGCCACGTACGCGTCCAGGTAGGCGTCCTCGGCGGCGTGCCACTGCGGCAGGGTCAGGTCGTGCCCGATCAGCGCGCGGAACGACACCTCGACCGGCCGGGTCGCCACGTCGCGCCAGCGCTCCACGGTGACGGGAATGGACAGGCCGAGGGACGCGAGGGTGGCCTCCACCGCGTGGACCGACAACAGCGTGTCGGCCAGCAGCGTGCCGTTCCAGTCCCAGAAGACGTGCCGGATCACCGGGACCTCTCTCCGTGAGGGATAGACAACCAGCATAGGGCAGGCGGCCACCGCGCCCCGGCCACCGGCGACGACAAAGGGAGGGCCGGAGCCCTCCCTCGCGGAAGGGCTGGAGCCCTCCCCTTGTCGAATCTTCTCGTCAGCCGCTCACGGCGCCGACCCCGACGTCAGACCTCACCGCAGGTCGGAGAAGTCCAGGTCGTCGAGCGGCATGCCGGAACTGGCGTTGTAGCCGTAGTCGAACGTGTCGTAGTCGGGCGTGAACACCTGCGCCTGAGCCGCCGCCGTGGGCGTGACCCGGATGTTGCGGTAGCGCTCCAACCCGGTGCCCGCCGGAATCAGCTTGCCCAGGATCACGTTCTCCTTCAGGCCGACGAGCCGGTCGGTCTTGGCGTGGATGGCGGCGTCGGTGAGCACCTTCGTCGTCTCCTGGAAGGACGCGGCGGACAGCCAGCTCTCGGTCGCCAGCGACGCCTTCGTGATGCCCATGAGCACCGGACGCCCCTCGGCGGGCTTGCCGCCCTCCTCGACCGTGGCCCGGTTGTTCGCCTCGAAGATCTGCCGGTCGACGAGCTCGCCCGGCATCATCTCCGTGTCGCCGGACTCGATGACCGTCACACGGCGCAGCATCTGCCGGATGATGATCTCGATGTGCTTATCGTGGATCGGCGCGCCCTGGGTCGCGTAGACCTTCTGGACCTCCTCGACCAGGTGCTCCTGCACCTTCCGGACGCCCCGCACACGCAGCACGTCCTGCGGGTCGATCGTGCCGGCGGTCAGCTGGTCGCCGACCTCGACGTGGTCGCCGTCCCGGATCGAGTGGCGCACGCGGTTCGAGTCCTCGAACTCCAGCCGCGCCCGGCGCGGCACCAGGTACTCGACGTCGGGCTCGCCGTCGTCCCGCACGATGCGGATGCGGCGTCCCCGGTCGGCGTCCTCCAGCACGATCCGGCCGCTCGCCTCGGCGATCGGCGCCTTGCCCTTCGGGGTGCGCGCCTCGAACAGCTCGACCACGCGGGGCAGGCCCTGCGTGATGTCGTCGCCCGCGACGCCGCCGGTGTGGAACGTCCGCATCGTCAGCTGGGTGCCGGGCTCGCCGATCGACTGCGCCGCCTGGATACCCACGGCCTCGCCGACATCGACGAGGCGGCCCGCCGCCAGCGAGCGCCCGTAGCACATCGCGCACGCGCCGGACGTGGCCTCGCACGTCAGCACGCTGCGCACCTTCACCTCGGACAGGCCGGCCGCGACGACCCGCCGCAGTTCCGCCATCGTCAGGTCGGTGCCGGCGGGCACGATCACCTCACCACCAGGGCCGATGATGTCCTCCGCCGTCATCCGGCCGTTCACCGAGATGTCAAGGTTGCCCAGCAGGGTCAACGTCCCATCCGGGCCGGTCGTCGCGATCGTCTTCGAAAGGCCGCGGTCGGTGCCGCAGTCCTCCTCGCGGATGATCACGTCCTGCGACACGTCGACCAGACGCCGCGTCAGATAGCCCGAGTCGGCCGTCCGCAAGGCGGTGTCGGCCTGGCCCTTGCGGCCACCGTGCGTCGAGATGAAGTACTCCAGCACCGTGAGGCCTTCGCGGAAGTTCGACTTGATCGGGCGGGCGATGATCTCGCCCTTCGGGTTGGCCACGAGGCCCCGCATGGCGGCGATCTGGCGCATCTGGGTCATGTTGCCGCGCGCGCCCGAGTTCACCATCATGAAGATCGGGTTCGTCTGGGTGAAGTTGGCCTCCATCGCGTCGGTCAGCTCGGTCGTCGCGTCCTGCCAGATCTGGATGAGCTCCTGGCGGCGCTCGTCCTCGGTCACGGCGCCGCGCTCGTACAGCGCGTCGATCTTCGCGGCCTTCGCGTCGAAGCGGGCAAGGATCTCCGGTTTGTTCGGCGGCGTCTGCACGTCGCCGATCGACACGGTCACCCCGGACCGGGTGCCCCAGGTGAAGCCCAGGTCCTTCAGGTTGTCCAGCGTCTCGACGACGACGGTCCGCGGGTACGTGTCGGACAGCTCGTAGATGATCGCGCTGATGGCCTTCTTGCCGACGTGGTAGTCGACGTACGGGAAACCCTTCGGCAACGCCGAGTTGAACACGGCCTGGCCGAGCGTCGTGTCGATGACCATCGAGCCGTCGGGACGCAGCAGGTTGTCCTTGCCGCGCGGCGGGGCGACGCCGACGATGCGCATCTTGATCTTCGCGCGCATGTCCAGCTCGCCGCGGTCGTGCGCCATGATGGCCTCGGCCATCGAGTGGAACGCCCGCCCCTCGCCCGGCAGCCCGTCCAGGTTCATCGTCAGGTAGTACATGCCGATGATCATCTCGTGGCTGGGCAGCGCCACCGGCTTGCCGTCGGCGGGCTTCAGGATGTTGTTGGTGGACAGCATCAAGAGCCGGGCCTCGGCCTGCGCCTCGCTCGACAGCGGCAGGTGCACTGCCATCTGGTCGCCGTCGAAGTCGGCGTTGAAGGCGGCGCACACCAGCGGGTGCAGCTGGATGGCCTTGCCCTCGATCAGCTGCGGCTCGAACGCCTGGATGCCCAGGCGGTGCAGCGTCGGGGCGCGGTTCAGCAGCACCGGATGCTCGCGGATGACCTCCTCCAGCACGTCCCACACCTGGGGACGCTGGCGGTCGACCATGCGCTTCGCGCTCTTGATGTTCTGCGCCAGCCGCAACTCGTCGAGCCGCTTCATCACGAACGGCTTGAACAGCTCCAGCGCCATCAGCTTCGGCAGGCCGCACTGGTGCAGCTTCAGCTGCGGGCCGACGACGATCACGGAGCGGCCCGAGTAGTCGACGCGCTTGCCGAGCAGGTTCTGGCGGAACCGTCCCTGCTTGCCCTTCAGCATGTCGGAGATCGACTTCAGCGGACGGTTGCCCGGCCCGGTGACGGGGCGGCCGCGCCGCCCGTTGTCGAACAGCGCGTCGACGGCCTCCTGCAGCATGCGCTTCTCGTTGTTCACGATGATCTCGGGCGCGCCGAGGTCGAGCAGGCGCTTCAGCCGGTTGTTCCGGTTGATGACGCGGCGGTACAGGTCGTTCAGGTCGCTCGTCGCGAACCGGCCGCCGTCCAACTGCACCATCGGGCGCAGGTCGGGCGGCAGCACGGGCACGGCGTCCAGCACCATGCCGACCGGCGAGTTGTCGGTCTCCAGGAACGCGTTCACGACCTTCAACCGCTTCAGGGCGCGCGTCTTGCGCTGCCCCTTGCCGTTCCTCACGGCATCCTTCAGCGTCTCCGCCTCGCTCGCCAGGTCGAAGTCCTGCAGGCGCCGCTTGACCGCCTCGGCGCCCATGAAGCCCTCGAAGTAGCGTCCGAAGCGCTGCTTCATCTCGCGGTACAGCACCTCGTCGCCCTCAAGGTCTTGCACCTTGAGGGTCTTGAAACGTGACCAGGTCGCATCCAACCGGTCGATGTCACGCTGCGTGCGGTCGCGGATCACCTTCGCCTCGCGGTCGGCGCCCTCGCGGACCTTCTTCTTCGCCTCGGCCTTCGCCCCTTCGGCCTCCAGGGCGGC